>CAXGBK010000040.1:0-11392 GCA_964008345.1 uncultured Coxiella sp. | reverse complement strand
TCGTAGAGAGAGAAAATCCAGAGATAAAAGCGATCAAAGGCCATCAGTTTCCTGGAGAAGCCTATATTGAATTTGATGGTACCGTTGGCGATCTAACGCATTTTATCACACAGGTCCAATCACAAGCATTCGCACATATTTTAAGTGACTCTAGCGTGAAAACAGAAGAAGCTAATATGGATGACGCAGCGAAAATCCTCCAAGATCCATCCTACCAAACTCTAAGGGTTTGTCGTATTCTGGGATTTCCTCCCACCCCTTGTGGCGGTACGCATGTAAAGACGCTTAGAGACTTATCGTCCCTTGTAATAAACCGATGTAAAAATAAAAAAGGGAAACTAAGGATATATTATGAGGTTGCATAAATGATATCGTTCAAACAATTATTGGACCCAAGGACAGGTAACTGCTACCACCTGGATAGCCATGCTCTTTTTTTTAGGGTTTCTTCTGATGGCGCGCATAAAGAAACCAGACTAAAACCGCATTATGCACAGATACTAGCCGTATTATTTGCATCCCACCCTAAACCAGCGCCCTATAAAACCATCACCCATATTTTAAAACATCATCATCTTGCCTGCCCCGATGAAACCAGACTCCATCGTAAGATTTCCGAATTGCGGGTTTTTTTGACGGCCTTTGATCCCGAACTAAATCATCTGATCTGTAATATTAGGGGTATTGGCTATAGCCTTCCATTGCACCTCAAAGACCCAGAAACCGATGATTTATGCCAAACCCCCGCCATTAGCAATAGGAAAATTAAGGAGGCACTTTTATGTCTTGAAGAGTATGCAAAAACATCTATCGTATTAAGCAAGCGCTGCAATATTAAGAAAATGGGTAATGGATATGTCCTACATCGCCAGCCTGTTCACCGAGAATTGGAGCACTTGCTCGAAAATTATGAAAAACAGAAAAAGAAAATTTATACGGAGTTGCGATTGCATTCCGCCGACTTTCTCTATATTCGCCTTGATTTTCTTTTTGCTAAATTGAAAACATACCTAGGCCTTGCTAGAATCAGCGAGTTTTCGATCACCAAAGACCAGTGGCTAGAATGGCACGAAACGGAGATTAAACAAATTCTAGCTGACCTCATTTACCACATAACACAGGTGGTAGCTACATAAAAGTTAAAGAACTTTATAATTATTTGCAGTATTTAGAGTTTTATTTTCATAAAGTTCGTATTTTCTATTCATCAAAGTGTGATTTTATTCTATCTTCCCAGTATTGTCTTTTAATCTTGTTTCTATAATTATCATTGGTCATTACATCTGGATACATTTCAAGCCATTCCTTCAGTTTCTCAGCGGTCACTTCTTTGTAATCATCCACTATAATAACTGGCAACCCTAACTCTTTATACATTTTATTTAAAGGGCTTGATTGCGTTATCACAATTTGCCCTGCAATTATACTTTCATATGTTCGATAGCAATCCATACCATGACCTATAGGGGACAAAGCAAATGCATATTTACTTTTCTCAGTCCAGTATTCCTCTCCTTCTAATCTGTTTTTAGGAGTAAACGTAAACTCTTTCCTCTTGTCATCTTTAAAAATTTTTATAACCTCAGCCCTTACTTGATATCCTTTTGATCTCCAGTGTTTATGCCTTGGATGATTGTTAAAATATGCAAAGTTTGCGTCAGCAAATACTTTTTGATGCCTTTGATTAGTCTGCTTCATCCGTAGATAGTTAAAGTCCATTATTCTATTTCTTCTATCTGTAGTTATGTATGAAACACCTATTGGAAGCGACGATAGCTTTGGATGGGATGGATAGTCTAGGTTTGTTACAAATAGGTGCTTTATATATTTATTCTCTAGCAATGCTTCAAAATCTTTTCTTTTTTGACAATCTTTTTTAGATCTACATAAGTCTGATAGCGGGATAGGTGATCCTGAATCCCCCAGCAAGTAAACGTAATTCCTAACCCCCCTGACCCAACGCTCATGCCCATACTTTTTACCCCACACATCATCGGCATATAACTCCTCTGGTATAGTTATATCGTTTCTTGCAGTTAGAAGTAGAACACATGGCTTTTTAATATATGGCAAAAGATATTCTCTAAATATTGGAATGTAAGCACTGGTCAAATTGATAATACTGTTTTTTTTCATATTACTTAATAAATCTTGCTGACTTGGTAAACTTTCTTTTGATATCCTACGTAAATCTATATCCATTAGTGCGTCATATAATTCGGTTGAAATAGGTAAACTACTGCTTTTAAAATCGTTGCTTACGCCCATTTCAAATGCGCCGTTATCAGTATTTTTAGCTCCATATTTAAGGTTAGAGTCACTGTTATTTACTTTAGATAATGCTATTTTTTGCATAGGAACTTCTTTTGCATATACACTATCGTATTGCAGTAAGTACAGTACAAAAAATAGAAGACAAGCCATTTGCGTGAAATATATAAATTCAAATATTTTATCGCTTTTAATTTACTTAGTAAATATTCATTGTGCTACCCAGATATTCAGCGATTTTCTAAGGTTAAATGTAAGTAAAAATGGCTATTCAAGCATCGTAATACTCCTAGCCGTGTCAGGTCTGTCGGCCACATTAGGTTTTGGGATACGCTTAGGATTTACTGCCTCTTTTTTTATTGTGTGCGTTTTCCTGACATATTGATCCTGTGTGTCACTTCATGTTTTAATCTGATTTTAGACGAGGACATGATCAGTGCCTAATGAAGAAATTGAGATAAAAATTCAAGTATCTAGAGAAAATGAACAGCACCTTCTATCTTGGCTACAGAAAAATGCATGTTTTAAAGGTCAAATTTTACAAAGGGAATACTATTTGGATAACCCTAAGAACTCATGGTTCTTGCGGCATGAGCTGG
This sequence comes from uncultured Coxiella sp., assembly GCA_964008345.1. GTDB lineage: Bacteria > Pseudomonadota > Gammaproteobacteria > Comchoanobacterales > Comchoanobacteraceae > CACBGS01. The sequence goes on along the minus strand of CAXGBK010000040.1, from coordinate 8,522 downwards.
GTTATCGATATGCACTCAAATATCTGAGAGTCAGGTTTACTAAAAATGGCGATTTTGTGTGTTTTAAAAATTGGGAAACAGGAGAAAAGCCAGGAGAAGCTGGATTATTTTGTAAAGATATTGAATATCAAGTTTCTAGTGGAGAGCAAGCTGTTATGCTTTTTCAATCTCTAGGTTTCACGGATATCACTAAGTTTTCCAAGCTAAGAAGGGCCTATCATTATCACGATTTTGAAATCTCGATAGATTCTGTTGATGGCCTTGGGACTTTCTTTGAATTTGAAATTAAAAATAGGCAATATGCGCAACAAGCAAAAGAGTATAATAGACTTATTAGTTTTATTGAAAATGATTTAAAACTATCTAGCTATAAAGTTCAAAAACAAGGTTTCATTGTGTTGCTTTGGAACCTTGATTTTGCATTTTCTGAAGAGTGATGCCAAAAATGTTTAACGCCACCTGTTTACAAAACCATTTCTATAGGTAATTTTTGCTTTGTATACGTTACTACTTATTAGGTTTTAAATCCATTAAAACGAGCTGGAGCTAGACATTTGGGCTTTACTTAACACAAAGCTGACAGGGCTTATTTTTTAAGACCTACTATTATTTAGTCGTTATAAGATAAAATAGGCGTTTTAGAGTCATTTTTTACATCCAGAAAAACATTTTATCCTGTTATTATTGAAAAAATTTGAAAACCATGTTAGAATATGTGTATGTATAAAAATAAAAAATATGACTAGAAACAAAATCCTACTGCATACTGGCAATTCATTATATTTCGATTCTGCAAAAGATGTTTTTTCCGAATCTACTCCTGAGTGGGTAAAACATAATATCGAACACGACCCTCAGTTTTATGCTGTAAAAGAAAAGATACGACAAGGCGTTACTGTTAAGGCTATTTGCTGGAATAAATCTGCTGAACACGGTCGTAATGGCGTTATTCATTGTTTAGCAAGCCCTGACGTGGCATCTGTAGAGAGGCTGAACAAACTGGCTTCTTGTTTGCAAACTATGTTTAGTAACGACCAGCCTAAACTTGCTACGATCCTTGAACCTGGCAATGCCCTAAACGCTGCCCATCTAACCATTGGTCACGCAAAAGGCAAAAATATCAGAAGCCTAACGACTGAATTTTCTGATTTTGCATTGCCTAATGAAACCTTTTCTCTCTGTATTGATAGCGATACTCCCTTACGGGTAACAGAAGGAGGCTACCTCGTTTTGCAGTTACAACAAACCGATTTGTTGATGGTTATGCACAGAAGATTTGTTGCCTATCATCAGGAAAAACTTAAAATAAAAGGATGGGCTTTGACCCGCTTTCATCAAGTCCAAGACGATGAGGATTACGAGGGGTTTGTAGCACATGTATCTATTGGCAAGTTTGATTTATCGACATTATCAGATTTAGAAGCGCAGGACTTTATAGCGAGAAAAAATGCTCACTTAAAAGACCATGCAGGCTCTATTCATTATGATAATCTCACCCCATTATCATTTTTACCAGCTGAGGTTAGGACCAGTGACTGGGTTCAGACAAGCAGCTGTCAATTTAAATTTTATGAATCAAATCATGGCTCAGACTGGGCTTGTCCAATTTTGCCAGATATGCCTATGTATGACAAAATCCCTAATAACCGCTCGAATCGTGTGTTAGCCTGTAAGCGGTTGCAAAGACAACCTACACATGTAAGCTCTGATCGATCGTTTTTAGGTCGCGCATCACTATTTAGAGAATCAGGTCGTGCTAAGACTGTTGTTTTGAAAAAAAATAGTCTCTGGGCTAAAACCCTATTATCGCTGTTAAAGTTACGCTCTGCTATTGATTTTAGTCAAGCAATAACACCGGATGATCCTCGGTTTATGCATTTAAATAAATACGCCCCTGAAAAAGATATGACGATCTTAAGGTTAGATTTAGGGGAAAACGGTTATTCAGGTATCGAAAAACTACTAGCTGTATCAGATCAATTGGATAAATTAGGCTTTGGTAGAAAACATGTCTACATAAACGATTCAACCTGCGAAATACACTTTGTGGACGATGAAGCTAGTAAGGTCTTAGAAGCGATCCAGCAAGATCATCGATTGCAAACAAGTCAACCTACTTGTGCTTGTCCATACCCCTAACCATATAAACAATGCCTATTAGCGGATAAGTCTAGCGTCATCCCACGAGATGAAGTGAGAAAGTGATGCTAAATCTTAGCCGTTTTTATTTTAGCGTCATAACACCCTTTTGAAAATTTAGCTGTTGCTTGGCCCCCTCGTCTGATATGCAACCGATCAAGTAATATCATTTTCTCTAAAACTCTAAGATTTACTGTATCTACTTTTTATTGTACACTTATTAATAGTTAGAGTGGGTAATGGGATCAAATCAATGACGACCGATACGGATGGGCTTTGCCTTTATGATCACAATGGAAATCTTTTTGATTTAGACAAAGAGACAAACCCTTATTGCGTTGTTTATTTTTATCCCAAAGATATGACCTCGCAATGCACAAACCAAGCGATTGACTTTTCTTCTAGCTTTGATGCGTTTGTACAACTCGGTTGTCAGATCGCAGGTATATCTCCTGATAGCGCAAAAAAACACCAAGCGTTTGTGGAGAAATACGAACTACCATTCCCCTTACTTGTTGATCCAGAACAAAAAATTGCAAAACAATATCATGTTTGGCAGCAAAAAAGCATGTACGGACGTCAGTACATGGGCATCGTGCGAACAACATTATTGTTTGGCCCTGGTTCGGCTTTGATCAAACGTTGGGATAACGTAAAAGTGAAAGGACATGTTGAAGCCGTGTTACAGTGCGTTCAAGAAGCGCTAGGCCATTGATAAGACACATTATAAGCGCTTGTTTTGCTAAAAAAACACATAAATAGGTTTTGAGACTGCGCTATTTAATAATTAATTCAAAATCAGATTTATTTATGCGCTGTTTCGCGTTAAAATATACGTGTTATTTTATTGATGATTCATTGTATAAAAAGGAAACCACTATCAGCGTATGCGTAAAATTACGACTTTACTAACCCTTTCTGGAACGATTCCATTTGCCTTGTTTTCTCTTTGTTTAGGACTCAAGCTTTACGATTTACCCATGCTTGGCTCTGTAAAGCAGTGGCTTGGTACTTATGCGGTGGTGATTGCTTCTTTTTTAGCTGGCACACATTGGGGTCAACATTTTCATGTCAAAGGATTTTGGCAAAACGGTTTACCCATACTGAGTAATATTATTGCCCTATTAATCTGGTCCAGCTCTGTTTTGCTTTCTTTTAAGTTTCTCATGCTCTCCCTTTCATGTATCTTTTCTATTTTGCTATGTGTTGATGCAGAGCTGTATAAAAATAACTTTGTCACACGATCTTATTTTAATTTACGATGCTTTGTATCACTGGTCACGGTATCTACACTGGTTTTTTCTGGGTATGTATCATGACGAAGATTGCTATTATTGGTGCTGGATTTGCAGGATTAAGTATTGCACACTTGTTAAAGAACGCTGCAGAAATCACGCTTTTCGATAAAGCACGTGGTGTCGGTGGCCGGATGGCTACCCGTCGATCAGACCACTATGTTTTTGATCATGGTGCGCAGTATTTCACCGCTCGAACAGAAGCATTCCAGAATTTTATACGCCCCCTGATGAAAGAAAACATCATTACTCCATGGCATGCTTCTTATGCTAAAATACGCGACAGCAACATAATCGAAAGCCGGTCATGGAAGCATGACTTACCCAGATATATTGGGATAAATGGGATGAATAAAGTAGCAAAATATCTAGCCAAAAGCTTCTCCGTACATCTAAGAACCACGATCACCTCGCTAGATCATCATGGACAATGGCAACTAATGGACGCAAACGCACAACGCCATGGCCCTTTTGATTTGGTGATTATGACGCTTCCTGCCCCACAAGCATCCGCGCTGCTGCCCACCACCTTTCAATACTACAGAGATATACAACCTGTTAAGATGCTTGGGTGCTATGCTCTTATGCTTGGCTTTGCAAAAAAGATACCACTTGCCTTTGAAGCTGCGCACGTTATCGATTCTGACTTGAGCTGGATTGCTGTTAATAGTAGCAAAATCAAGATACCGGATCCCTTTACGCTTATTGTGCACTCCTCGAGTGATTATGCAGAAAAAAACCTAACGACAGACGATCATACCGTCCTAGAACATATGTTAGAAACCACGCATAAAACGATTGGGCACGATCTTGAGGGAGCTGATTGTAAAATACTTCAACGGTGGCGGTATGCAAGTAATACAGAACCAAGCTCCCAGGCTGCGTTTTTTGATCCTAAGCTCAAACTGGGTGTTTGTGGTGACTGGTGCTTTGGTGGACGTGTTGAAGGGGCTTTTTCTTCAGCACATAGTCTTGCAAATATGATCAAGGGACAAATTTTATGAACATGGAACCAAATAATATTGCAATCATTGGTACGTCTGGGGCTATCGGGGGTGCACTTGCCCAGGTTTTTTCCAGCAGATATCCGCACGCAGAAGTGCACACGTTTTCACAGCATGGGCAGGATTTTATCGATTATAATGACGAAAAATCCATTGAATCTGCAGCACTTGCCGCGTCAAAAAACAGCTTGCTTGATCTTGTCATCGTTGCAAATGGCATTTTACATGATACCCATATCATGCCAGAGAAATCGCTCAAAGAGCTGTCTAGTGAAAAATTTCACCGCGTTTTTGCTGCAAATACTATTACACCTGCCATGATAGGTAAATATTTTATTCCAAAACTAAAAAAAACAACACCTGCTGTGTTTGCCGCCCTCTCTGCTCGCGTAGGGAGTATATCGGATAATCGCCTTGGCGGTTGGTATGCCTACAGGTCCTCAAAGGCTGCTCTTAATATGATTATTAAAAATGCTGCCATTGAAGTAGCTAGGTATAATAAACAAGCGGTTATCGTTGGCCTTCATCCTGGCACAGTTGATAGCAAGTTATCTAAGCCCTATCAAGGTCATGTATCACCAAGTAAGCTATTTACGCCTGAAGAATCTGCCACTAAACTGCACCATGTTATTCTTAGCCTGACGCCCTCACAAACAGGACAGTGCTTTGATTGGAATGGAGAACTTATTTTACCATGAACAAGAAACATCCTGATACCAGTGAAATTATCGCTATGGCGTGGTGTGATAAGACTTCTTTTGACGATATCCAACATTTAACCGGCTTAAGCGAGGCAGATACCATCAAGCTTATGCGCAGAAATCTTAAACCCTCCAGTTTTCGATTATGGAGAAAACGCGTGACTGGGAGAGTAGCTAAGCATAAAAAGTGTCGTGCAGCCAAAATGGCCAGATACCGAGACGCCTCAGGGGGTGATGGGCTTTGAATATTGTCTGGTTTAAAAGAGATTTGCGCATAGATGATCATCTTGCCCTTCACAAAGCTGCTAAGCTAGGTCCTTTTATACCTCTTTATATTCTTGAACCCGAGCTATGGCAGCAGCCTGATATGAGTTGTCGTCACTATATGTTTTTACAAGATTGCTTGCATGAATTGGATGCATCTTTGGCCAAATTGGGTCAACGCCTAATCGTAAAAGTGGGTTGTGCTGTTTCTATTCTGCAGGATATCCATACACGGCATTCTATCAAAGCGCTTTGGTCTCACCAGGAAACGTGGAACCATTGGACCTACCAAAGAGATATTGCGGTTAAAAAATGGTGTGAATCGCAACATATTAATTGGCAAGAACCTCCGCAACATGGCGTGATTAGATGCCTTAAAAATCGAGATGGCTGGTCGTCAAGATGGTACCGGCAAATGAAAAACCCTATCGTATATCCCCCGACCACCCTTCAAGCGATACCAGAGGGGTCGGATCCCTTACCTACTTTTACTGACCTAGGTTTACCAGCAGAGCCCTCAAAAACCATACAAAGGGGAGGTCGATCTAGCGGCCTGGCGTTACTCGATAGCTTTCTGCATACGCGCGGAGAGCATTACACCAAAGAAATGTCGTCTCCACTAACAGCGTTTGAGAGCTGCTCGAGGTTATCTTGTCATTTGGCCTTTGGCACACTTTCTATACGTGAAGTCTTCCTTGCTTGTGAAAAGAGACAAGAGGTCATAAAAGGACAGCCCAAAGAACTCAAGGGGAAATGGCCAAGTGCCCTACGGTCTTTTTCGGGTAGACTAAGGTGGCATTGCCACTTCATCCAGAAGCTTGAGGACGACCCTCGTATTGAGTTTCAAAACATGCACCCTGTATATGATCAACTTCGAACAGAGCACTTCAATATGGCTTATTTTGAAGCGTGGAAAAAAGGGTTAACTGGGTATCCAATGGTCGATGCTTGCATGCGGGCTTTAACCGCAACAGGATGGCTTAATTTCCGAATGAGAGCCATGCTGATGAGTTTTGCAAGCTACCATCTATGGTTACACTGGCGCGAGCCAGCCCTGCATCTTGCAAGACTGTTTACCGATTACGAGCCCGGAGTACATTACAGTCAAGTTCAAATGCAATCCGGAACCACCGGTATTAATGCTATTCGTATTTATAATCCGATCAAACAAAGCTTTGATCAAGATCCGGATGGGATATTTATTCGTCAGTGGGTTCCTGAACTCCAAGATATCGATAATGAATGGATACATACCCCGTGGCTTGCAAAAAAGTCCATTAATGGATATCCAATGCCCATCGTTGATGAAAAAATTGCCAGAAAACATGCTGCCGATCAGCTCTATGGGCTACGAAAAAACCATGCCTCCCACAAAGATATCGCCAAAGCGATCATCAAAAAACATGCGTCGCGCAAGCCTTCTGCACGAACAATAAAACGTAAACCATCGAGTAACTCAGATCATCAAGGAGAATTGCCACTATGAGCAAAAAAATATCCATCTACTGGTTTCGCCAAGACTTACGTTTGGCCGATAATCCCGCACTAACAGAAGCCGTCATACGCGGACAGGTACTGCCTATCTATATTTTAGACGATATTCACTCTGGTGAATATGCTATGGGTGAAGCAAGTCGTTGGTGGCTCTATCATTCATTACAGAAACTCAATAAGAGCCTTGGCGGCATGCTTTCTATATATAAAGGCGATCCTAAGCTGATCTTAGCTGATATCATAAAACGCTTTGACGTAGAAGCCCTTTATTGGAATAGATGCTATGAACCATGGCGTATCCAAAGAGATGCTTCTTTAAAAAATCATTTCACATCCGAAGGGTACCTGGTCAAAACGTATAATGGCTCTTTACTATGTGAGCCTTGGGATATACAAAAAGAAGACGGTACGCCGTATAAGGTCTTCACACCCTTCTACCGTAAGGGCATATTAAGAGCACACGAGCCTAGGGTGCCTCTACCAAAACCAGAAAATATCGATTGTATTTTTGATCCACAACAAGTGGGGGTTGACGCTTTAGAGCTACTCCCTAACAAACCATGGGATAAAAAACTTGCACTACATTGGGAAATTGGCGAACAAGCGGCCATTGATCAGTTTAGAACCTTTATAAATGTTGGCCTTAGCTCCTATAAAGATGGGAGAAACTTTCCGGCGAAGCCTAGTGTTTCAAGAATGTCTCCTCGCCTTCATTTTGGTGAGATCTCCCCCAATCAGCTGTGGTATATGGCAAGAGCTACCGGTGTGGACAAGCATGTAGACCATTTTTGTAGTGAACTAGGCTGGCGAGAATTTTCTTATAGCCAACTGTATCATAATCCCAATCTTCCTCGACAAAACCTACAACCTAAGTTTGATGGCTTTCCTTGGATAGAAAATGAAAAGCATTTGAGAGCCTGGCAGAAGGGTCAAACAGGGATTCCTATGGTGGATGCAGGCATGCGTGAACTCTGGCAAACAGGCTATTTACATAATCGCGTACGCATGATTGTTGGCTCTTTTTTAGTCAAAAACTTACGCATACACTGGCATCAGGGTGAGCGCTGGTTTTGGAATACTTTGGTTGATGCAGATTTGGCGAATAACAGCGCGAGTTGGCAATGGATAGCTGGATGTGGCGCAGATGCGGCACCTTACTTCCGTATTTTTAACCCTGTTACACAAGGGCAAAAGTTTGATCCCGACGGGACATATGTTCGCCAGTATATTCCTGAAATAGCCTCTCTACCGGATCGTTATCTTTTTAATCCATGGGAAGCCCCTGAGACGGTACTAAAGGAGGCGGCTATCAAACTTGGCGATACTTATCCGCACCCCATTATTGATCTTCGCCAATCACGTGAAGATGCGCTAGAGGCTTTTCAATCGCTTAAGCAAGGTAAAGCATGACCAGCTTGCGAATCATATTATGCGACCAGCTTTCTGAGGATATATCGTCTCTAGAAGGTTACGATTTTGACAAGGATATGGTCTTGATGTGTGAAGCACGAGATATGTTTAATAATGTTAAACATCACAAAAAGAAAATAGCGTTCTTGATGTCTGCCATGCGTCATTTTTCTGCTCGTCTTCAACAAAAGGGCTACTGTGTCACCTATACTCAG
>CAXGBK010000039.1:0-23385 GCA_964008345.1 uncultured Coxiella sp. | reverse complement strand
TTCTTTCATCTTCTGGCATATCTAAATACAATTTCATTTTATTTTGCAGCTTGTAGAGCATATATATTTTCTTGCACGCCTCGTAGGGCAATCGATTTAACTGGCCATTTAAACATTGAAGATCGATAGTAATAGTGTCCCTTTCTGCACTTGTATTCTCTATCCCTGCTAAAATACAGGGCTTTCGTCAGCCTCAAGTAAAAATCTTAGTGAGGATCTCTGCTCTAAAAGCTGCTCTAAAGCTAAGTCCCTGCCAGGCCCTAGCATCTCTTTTGCATGGGGATACATGCTGGCGTAATTTTTGGCAATATCTTCTAGCTGCTGTTTTCTCCTGCAAGCTCTTGCTGTGTTTGCATCCATAATTTTCAAAATATCAGTAGGCAATCGCAGTAAAAATTGCTCTCTTTGTGCGTGATCAAGATTGAACGGTGCGTATTGGGTTTTAAATTTAACTTGTACACGTGTAGCCGCTGCATGAATTCTTTTCAAATTTTTCTTATGCTTTATATGGGTTACTTGATCGTACCGGCTCGTTATCATCTGCTCAGAATCCCAGCGAATAGGGTTTTTATCTGCACCTAAATCACCAGAAAGATGGTCTATATTGCCGATGATGTTGCTAACCATTTCTTTTCGCTTGGCATCTAATACTAAGCCAAACTTCAACATCCTTACAAGTAGTTCTTTATCTTCGGCCAATAATCTATTCCCGATGGTTCTATCATCTGCCGTCTGTGAGGCCTGCTGTAATTCTTTAAATTTCTCTACTAAATCTTTTTGCTCTGAACTAGCATATACGCTCACATTTTCAGCACTGACTAAAGAAAGCGACTTAAGTATAGTGGTAATTAGGTTGTGTAAAAATACTGCTTTGCCTGTTTGCATAAGCTGCAATAGGTCGTCTTTCACACATAGGTTACTCTCAAAACAGTGGGTGAGTAAATGATAATCAATCTTCTCTAGGTATTGCATCGCCATCAATCTTCCAAGAAATCCACGCGCTGTTTGTAAATCCATCCAGCCTTTAGCATAGACAAAATTCAGTAACTTAATATAGTCCATCTGTCTGGTATTTACACTATGTATATCTATTATTAAACATGCTAGCTGCATACACTGCTCAATGCGCTCTTGATCCACTTCTGAACACGGTATGGTGGCTATACTGCTAATGACGCTTGTCACTAAATCAAGACAACCTGTCTCAGCTATTAGCTTTAACTTGTAGTCTATTGACTCTTGACTGGCTTGATAGGTAGATGTTTCATCTGAGTGAGATATGCGCTCAAAAAACATATGCGTAGCACTACCGAAGCAATGCGTCGTATTCTGACTAAGAAATGATAGTATTTTTAGTAACACGTCCATTGTTTTATGGTTTTTGGATATTACAACGTCCGCTAGGACTCTCTCACGACCAAAGTTATTTCGATAGACCTGTTTCCAGGCAATCTCGTTACTGTAGATCTCTACACAGCGAAGCTCATGCAGGTATTCTGACTTTATTTCACCAAAAACACACTCTCTACCCTCACGAGTTAACAGCCGCAAATAAAAGTTGTAAATTTGTCGTTTATCTACGCATCCAGAAAGTTTTAAGCACGCATATTCTAGAACACCTTGAATACGCTTGGCATCATGGCTTGACTCGTTTTGAGCGCGAACTGTCGAAGTATAGTAGCAATTAAGAGATGCTACCAAGGCATCATACCTTTGTTTGTCGTCAGGATAACCAGATAAAAGATCAATGATATCTTGATCTATACTAAGTTCAATAGTACCAGGGTTTACTTTGTGTGCATGCTTTAAATACACTTGCATAGCCCAGTATTTGCACTCGCTAACGCTATTGATACTAGATGTATTTGGTAGGCATCCTAAAAAATCACTTATGATCTCACAAGCCCACCCATTATCTACTATGTTAAAGACTTGATTACCTGACGTTAACTTATTTAAGCCATCTCTAATTTTATGTGGTAAAAAACTTAGCCATTTCCCCCATACATTGTTTAACTTCGTCTGTATGTTAGTCGTATTTTCCTTAGAAAATGGGACGTTTACATAACGTAAAGTATTCGCCACATCTAGGTTTAGAGCAGGGTTTTGGTATAATCTTAACGCTATGACTGCTTTGTCAAAATCTATTTGCGCGGGGAAATCATTGTGATCCAAATATTTTTCAGATGCATAAAGCTGTAAGTGCACTAGGGTCGCCCATTCAAGGTAAACCGCTGGGGGTTGGGTTATGGTGAGTTGCGCTTGTATATCGGTTAGTATCTGTTTGTCACTCATAATAGTGAGTCCAGTAATAACACTGTCAGGATCTATTTTTGCGACTGGCACATCTATACCTAAACTGTGTAAAATCTCTAATTTTGCACACATAGCCCGCTATTGCGTCGTTTTTTCTGGTCGATATAATACCCCTACGACAGCATCTTTTTGTAGGCAAGCCAATATCTCATTATGTGAAGTCCAAATCCAATAATTATGCAGTTTGTCGCGTAGTTGATCTAGCGTAATACTACATGTGGTATGCGTTAGTGTGTTTAGTGGAATACTTTTTTCAGAAAGTATTGTGTTGGTTTTTTTCACATACCAACTTCTTGCATTAGACGTTGCGTTTTGTTCCCAAACATATCGTTCTACACCAAGAGCATCTCTTTTTAGTTTAAGTTTATTAAAATCGAACCCGAGTATGATACTGTTTTGATAATGCTGGTGAAATACGGGCATACGTGCCGCATTCGTTGTAGACAATGTTACTGATGTTTTTTTGGTAAATGGAGTCTCCTTATTGGCCCCTCGATTCACCGCTGGCATATCTTGTCTCAGCTGTCCGTTTCTAAGCTCAATTCTACAATATTCTTGTGTTCTTTTACCGTGTTTTTTAAAAGGTCTAATTACTTTAGGGTATAACATTTGACTGAGATTGAAGATCAAAAAGTCATCATTTTCGCAAGTGGGTTTTTCTAGTTGATATATTCCGCTCTTCAGTGCAAGAGCAAGCGTTCCTAAACAGTTCAAAAGCGTGTCTTTATCAACTTTTTTGTATGCAGGATAAATTCTAGTAAAATTATCTTCACCCGTACCGCTTAAATCTACAACTTCAACTGGCGTACTACTCGAAGAATATGAACGCTCGCCAGTTAGGTCTACAACTTTTGTTTGTTTTTTGCTATGCATTAGAATTTATTATTAATATTGATTTTTTATTATACGCAAATTAGTATTTAATAACAACCACTTATATTGGATTCTATTTTTTAATTAAAAAATAAACTATAGCAGCTACTGCTATGTCGTTGCTATTTAGGATTACACAAGACCGAACACTCTATCTACTAATATTGATCCAGTTGTAAGATAAAAATACACATCTATGATCGTTATTTTTGTCGGGGGTAGCTGCGCGTTGGAAAGTTGCACCTACCAAAATATGCAAGCTTTATCAGCGTAAAATTGTTGTCACTCAGCCCCCTGCGTTCAGGACACGTATCGATTGCGAATATTATCTTAGCAAGAAATATTCGTTAATCACCTTTTATGCGATTATTATACGACTTGCAACTGCATCGAGTATCGGTTATAAATAAGGCATTAATCATGGAGTTCTTGGTGGTAACGACTAGCAAAATAGAGAAGCTCATTTGATTTAAAATTAACACCATATTCACTTTGATTCCTATCCGGTGAATTCAAAAAACCGCTATTTTCCACTTTATCTGTATCATCCTCTAAATTTGACGCTTCATCCAATTTCTCGCCGCCCATAACTTGTTGAGGGACTTGACCGCAATCTTCACTAACAAATGGTCCACTTTTTCTTGACAAATCCACACCGTCTTCTACTATTCCCCTAGGATAAAATGACATAACTCTTTTTGGAATAGAACTAGAGCGAATCCCCAAAAATATAAGCAATTTTTCTAGAACTCCGAGAGCCCGACTACTAAGTTTTGCTAAGACTCGCTTAGTTGTAAAAATGGCACGAATAAAGCCTATTAAAGTCATTTTAACGAGATCGTTGTGGATACAATCCCATATCAACAACCGTTAGAGATTATTTTGTTCGAGGATGCCAACCGGTCAGAATAAACATATCCTGGTTTCTGGCAGAGCTCCTCATTAATCAATTTCATTAAAAAAACGATTAAATATAATTATTTACAGAAATTAACAGCCAAATATACTATAAATAAACATCCCAAAAGTTGGCTCTAAAAATAGAAAAATCACGAAAGTAGAGAAAGGATCAAAATGACCAGGAGGACGTCCATATGACCAGGAAAAAGCTGATACATGCTGTTAATCTAGATGTTCTGCACGATATGGTCTTTCCAAGGTCAAGTAAAACTGGTGAAGTGTATTCGGTGACAACCGGTCATGACCCCCTCTGTGTCAGTGTTGAAAACAATTTTGGATGTAGAACCGATGCAGCGCTAGTGGAACGTATCATATCAAGATTAAAACTGATAAGTAACTATCAATTTAAGGATCCCCTCGATGTTGAAAGCTTTTCTGGGAAGGCAAATCTTTATAAAGATTATATCGTTTATCAAAAATCCGTTTATAGACATTTAAAGAGCGTAGTGGAACGCGAAACAACCAAAGACCTAAAAAGCCAAACAAAACAAGATGCAGATCCGGTGTGGGAATTTTTTCAAAAAAAACACGCAGGCGTTTCTGAAGTAGAATATACCAAGTTTAATTTTTTTCTTGAGAGAGGAATCGACCTCAATACAGAGGTAAATGACATTGTCGAAAAGAAAGGAACACTCCTGTATTTCCCACCCAATGATCAGATGATCAAAGCGGTAGATACGCAAATACCACTTAACCAGCTCAAATATGTAGAAGGTCACCCTACAGCTATAGCTTTTCAATACCCAAATAAAGTCGGTATAGATAGAATCATAGAGAGCATGGTTAAAGAAACGGAAAAACAAATAAGCGATGGAAAAATTCAAAAACCTGTGACTGTTTTTGGGATGTCTATCGGCGGCATGGTATGTGCAGAAGTCGCAAAAAAACTTATAGATAATGGATTCTCGATAAATCGTGTACACGTACATAATACATCAAGATCACTGAGTAATCTTGTAAGTGAGTGGACTTGCATTCCAAGAAATTTAGCCAGCGCAATTGTTAAACATGGTTTAGGTCAGGATTTAGATACAACGCTATGCTTAGAAGAAATAGAAAAAAGCGGGACAGCTGTTAGAATAACAGCGACAGAGAACGATTGGTTAATGCAAGGTTTGGCTTCATTTTCCGATGATCCCCGTGGTCTTATCCATGAAAAAAGACGGCTTGCTATAGGTTGTTGCGCGCCAATAATCTTACCATTAGCGATGATAGGTCTGGCCGATAGATTATCAACCAGAGTGCTAAAGAATGAAGATAACAAGTATAGCTTCGGAGGTGGCATGCTAGAATATAGAGAAAATGATACGCTACAAAATAGCGCGGTAAATACGCTTAAATTTACGGGAAGAACGTTTCTGAAAAGCTTGGCTTTGCCTTTTACGTTTACAGCTGGGATGGCTTTAGTTGCCTCGGAGGTGTATACTGGGCGTAAGACCGTAAAGAAAAAAACTCAGAAATCGGCCCCAAGTGATGATACTATTTTAGGCCAATCCAAAGAATTGCATGTCGACAAACCCATTTTAAGAGTCGATGTACTACCAGCTCTTCACTACAAAAAAGAAACACTAAACCACACCGCCTTCTATCACCAAACTGTGATGGAAGAACTAAAAAAATTGCATAAGGTCGGTAAAATAAAAAGCATAAAATCTGTCGAGGTAGCGCTAACGCTTAGATCTAACCCAGTTAAAAAATGATAAAATAACGATAGATTGTGTAGAGGCTAAGAAAAAACCTGGTATTTAGGCCGAGTTATAGCAGGCATAGGTGACAGAAAAAGTTAACCATTTCACTTCTTTAACAATATGCTTGGACTTTCCGAGACAGACCGAGTAGCCTGAGCAAATAAACTCATAACTGAATGCACACCTTCCTCTCTACTTGCGAATATTATTCTAACAAAAAATTCGTTCATCACATTTTATGCGCTTATTATACGACTTGCATCTGCATCGAGTATCGGTTATAAATAAGGGATTAATCATGGAGTTCTTGGTGGTAACGACTAGCAAAATAGAGAAGCTCATCCTGCTCATGCAAAAACATGACCTGTCTGAGTTGCACGTCCAGTACGACGCCAATTCATCTGTCACTGTTAAGACCAAAACCCCCAGTTTTGCCTCAGATATGCCAAACGGCATGACATGCTACCCAACCCAAGTAGCGGAACAAGTACAGGTACGGTCGCCTATGGTTGGTACCGTCTACCTTTCACCGAAGCCAGGTGAACAACCTTATGTTAAACCCGGCCAGAAAGTCCGTAAAGGCGACACACTATGTCTCGTTGAAGCTATGAAGATGTTTAATAAAATACAAGCTGACCGTGACGGGATTATCGCCAAAGTACTCGTGAAAGACACAAATAATGTAGATTACGACCAGCCACTATTTGTCTGGCAAGACAGTGTATGATTCGTAAAGTTCTTATCGCTAATCGTGGTGAAATTGCCCTAAGGATCATGCGCTCGTGTAAACTACTTGGCATTCAAACCGTTGCCATCTACTCAAAATGCGATGCGAATCTCTTACACGTTCGTTTATGCGACCAAGCTGTATGTATTGGCGGTAACCACTCGCATGAGTCTTACTTGCATATCCCTAGCATTCTCAGTGCGGCGGAATTAACCGGAGCAGACGCGATCCATCCTGGTTATGGATTCTTGGCTGAGAATGCAACTTTTGCAGAACAAGTGATCCGCTGCGGCATAACGTTCATTGGTCCAAGTCCTGAGCTTATTACCAAAATGGGCGACAAAGTCATTGCTATTCAAACCATGCGATCTTTGGGTATTCCAACCGTGCCTGGGTCGGATGGCAATTTGCCCGATGATCCTACGAAGCAAAAAGCTATTGCAAATGCAATTGGCTACCCAGTGATGATTAAGGCAAGTGGAGGAGGCGGTGGCAAAGGCATGGCCGTTGTGCATTCTGATGATGAGCTGGTGGAGCAGGTTAAAGATATACGCATTATGGCTAAAACCTGCTTTTTAAACGATACGGTTTATCTAGAAAAGTTTTTACAAAAACCCCGACATATTGAGGTACAAGTTCTTGGTGATCACTTAGGTAATATCTACTGCCTGGGTGATAGGGACTGCTCTATCCAACGCCGTCAACAAAAAATTATTGAAGAAGCTCCTGCCTTTGACCTCACAGAAGATCAACGCACCAACCTGCATAAGCTCTGCGTAAAAGCTTGCCAAAAACTCGGTTATGAAAGTGCTGGGACATTGGAATTTCTTTTCGAAGACAATCAATTTTACTTTATAGAGATGAACACCCGTATACAAGTTGAACACCCCGTGACTGAGTGCATCACTGGCATCGATATTGTTGCGTCACAATTGATGATACACAGTGGTCAACCGCTGCCGTTTACACCTGATAACATTCTTACCCGTGGGACGGCTATTGAGTGTAGAATCAATGCTGAGGACCCAAAAACGTTTATGCCATCTCCAGGACAAGTGCGCTGTTATCACCCGCCTGGAGGACTGGGTGTTCGTGTGGACTCTCACCTTTATCAGGATTATCGTGTCCCACAATATTACGACTCCTTGATTGCCAAATTGATCACCTATGGCACCACCAGAGATGAAGCCATAGCGCGTATGTTATCTGCATTAGATGAGTTGGTTATCCTTGGCATTTCTCATAATAAGACCCTACACCAAACGATTTTAAATCATCCGAGCTTTCAAAAGAAAGCTATTACCATTCATTTTCTAAGTCAACACAACTTATTGCCTGATACAACACCCGTATTCTAGCATAATGTTCTTTTTGACAGGTTACTTTTTATATAACACTTGCTATACTACATTTTCATTGTGTTACTCGGGTCAAAGTTCTACATCATGCTTCGTCTATCCAATACCACTGCACCTCACTGGGCTTACTATTTCTTCTCTATACTGAGCGCTGTTCTTGTTGGGATAAACTGTTTTGTTGTTGCTTGGCATTTTATGTCGGCACACCAGGTTGGTTCGCTACTAACTTTTGCCTGTGCACTCTCCGGCTTAGGGCTCAACACCATTCTATACTGGCATGGCGGAGCGAGGAAACTTGAAAAATTTATATCTTCACTACCTGGAGCTTTATTCAGCACCGAAAGTATCATTGCACTGAGCAGTGGCATGTGCATGTTCTGTCTAACATTAGCATCTTATATCGAGCTAAAGGCAACGCTCAGCATCTGGCAGCAGATGGTTATCCCATTTAACACACTAGCACTGTGTTTTAGCCTGGCAAACGCCTTATCAACGTTTGTCCTTTTTTACGGTGATGACCCTATATCAAGCAAACCCTCAAAACCTTCATCATGGGGTAACTACATAAGCCTCACGCAAAAAGCGCTTTTTTCCATACCCAAAAATCCATCGTTTTTTCTAAAGAAGATAGCAGCATGGATGTCTGCTGGTGGACAAAGTGTTTTGTATTCTATGTTAAACTATTCCTGTATATACGGACTTTTAGCGACAATGATAAACCCTAACAATCTGTTTTGCACAGCTGTTAGCACGGGGTTAACCCTAGGTATGCTTGTTGGTGAGCTGCAATTCAATCACGCAGTGATGTCAAAAATAACCATCCGACTACCAACCATACCGCACAAAAAAAGATACTTGTCCCTCATACTAAGCGGCATTACGATATCTGCCATCCTCCTAAATAGCTTTGCAAACGGCTGGGTTGCACTTGGCTACTTGAGCAATATCCCCTTTGCACTCACTTGCCTAATTATTGCGAACGGATCTTTGGTGTCCTTTGCAATCATGAAGGATAGCATCAACGATGTTTTTAACGGTGCTACTAATACAAAATCGTCGACCGCACTCCTGCCACCTGGCCGTCCTGAGCGAACGAAATTGGCTCGTGCTTTTTCCGCTTTTTTGCTATCTTGTTTCTGTGGCTATGGTATATTGCATCCTGGATCAGCGATGCTATTAAGTTTTCTACCAGCTATATCTATAGCCGTAGCTACATCAATGGTTATCTATATCACAGGGACAAGCTTACTCCATAAATCTATAACCTTCTCCAAAAATGGTTGTGAGCCAATCCGTGCAGGGTACATAAGGAAAGGGATTGCTACCAAACATACCACCGTATCTAACCCACAATCGCAAAGATCTTGGCTAAAAGCACTAATAGGACAACGATAGGAAAAACTATGCATATAACTCAAAATCAAGCTATACGCTGCATTATATTTGACTGGGATGGCACACTGATCGACTCCATCAAACCACTCATCGTCGCTTTTAATCAAACATGCGATGAGCTCTCTCTTGCCCGCCCCGATCAAGATCGGTTGAGAAAATCCTTTGGCAACCATTCGCAAACCATTCTTAAACAACTGATGGCACCTAGTATGGAAGCGAAAGAATTTGAATCCTTTGTCATTACATTTGAAAAGTTGTTTTTTGAACATTACCGATCACTCCACCCAATACTCATTGAAAATACAAAACCGACACTCGTGAAACTCAAGAACCAAGGTTATCATATATGTATTGCAACCAATGCCCCACGGCCTGTTCTTTTGAGGGGTTTGCAGGCTACAAGCACCATGGACTTATTTGACTTCACCGCATCAGCAGATGAATTTCCGCCTAAGCCAAGCCCGTTGATGTTAGAGAAGTGCGCAATTATGACTGAAACACTACCTGAAAACTGCCTAATGGTTGGAGATCACTATAACGACATCCTTGCTGGGCAAGCGGCCTCTATGCAAACGATAGGGGTTCTCACAGGTAGCCAGGATCGCCAAGGCTTATCGACTCATCAGCCATCTGATATTCTGTCAAGCGCCGCTGAGCTCACTAATTGGCTCGATAAGCGCTAACGTCTTGTACTATGCTTTAGGTTATCAAATATAAGATAGCATACGATAGCAGTCCCGCGGCCATGTCATCTGCCATCACTCCGAAAGATCCAAGCTTATCAGACTCTAGCCAGTTTATAGGGGGAGGTTTACAGATATCTAGCAACCGGAATAATAGAAAACCCAAAAAAACCTTTGTGATGCTAAGTGGCATAAACATATAAGTCCACATCATACCGACCGCTTCATCACAAACGATGGACTTATGATCCTGTCGGCCAAACTTTTTATATGTTTTGTCACACGTCCAGCATGAAAATCCCGTCCAAAATAATATCCATATGATGCTTAGAATTAGTGGCATACGAGCTAATGGCAAAGCTAATACAATACCCAGTAGACTACCCCATGTGCCTGGAGCTACTGGCATTTTACCTAAGCCAAGGCCTAAACTCCACCAGTCTTCCCAAGATAATTTATGGCACTTTGTATCAATGTCCATGGAGTTTCTTTTGTGCCTTATCTAAAACACCATTGACAAACTTATAGCCATCTTCTGAACCATACCTCTTTGATAAAAGTATCGCTTCGTTAATCACAACTTTGACAGGCGTATCTGGTTTGTATAAAAACTCAGTAGCCGCGAGCCTCAAAATCGCCAATTCAATATCCGTTATATTTGCCTTTCCTTGCAATATAATGAAGGGCTCTAAAAGCGCATGGACTGCTTCTTTTTCTTGTGAATAATCTCGGGCAAGATCCTTTGCATAAGCTTGATCTATGGCTTTTTCATGATGTTCTCTTAGCGTATCTACTAGACTATCGTTAAGGTTTTCATCGCTGATCTGTGTAGCATACAAAGCCTTAAACAAACAGTCTCTCGCCAGACTGCGTTTTGATAATGGCTTTTCATCCATCGTTAACCTCCTATTTCATGATTTAATTTACTATTTTCTTCGAGGTCTGTTACCACGGATCTAAATGACTCCACCGAGTTAAAACTCTGATAAACGGAAGCAAAGCGAACATAGGCAACCGCATCTGTTTTTTTGAGCTCAGCGAGGACAATATAGCCAATCTGTTCTGTCTTAATCTCATCATTTTGTGCCACCTGGCTAATCTTCTCTAATATATTACTGATCAATGTTTCGACAACCTCAGCACTGATAGGCCGCTTCTCGAGAGCTAACATGACCCCTCTTTTCAACTTAGAGGTAACAAACTGGCACTGCGTTTTGTCTTTCTTTACCACTCTTGGCAACCTTAACTCCACATACTCTCGTGTTGTGAATCGGTATTGACATTGTTGACAAGTGCGTCGGCGTCGTATCGTGTTCGATCCTGGTACATAACGAGAATCCAACACTTTTGTTTCTCCAGATTTACATTGTGGACACCACATTGATTACCTCTCGAAACCATCGTATATCGTAAACTTATTGGCCATGGCTAGAACATCTTTTTTAATCTCGCCTAAAATCTTCTGATCGTCCTTATTCATGATTACTTTTATCATCCAGTCCGCCAGCTGCTTAGCTTGGTCTTCTACGAGCCCCCTCGTCGTGATTCCTGGCGTCCCTATACGAATACCACTGGTAATGAATGGGGACCTAGTGTCACCTGGAATACTGTTTTTGTTCACTAAAATATGGACAGATTCTAATACATGCTCAATCTCTTTACCAGTCAAACCGTGCCTATCTAACTTAACCATAAAAAGGTGCGATTGTGTTCCACCTGATACAAGGTCAAAGCCTTGCTCTTGGAAACGGCTGGCCATAGCAGAAGCGTTATTCAATACTTGCTGCTGATAATGCTTAAAATCTGGTTGCAACGCCTCATAAAAAGCAGCGGCTTTGGCCGCAATGGTCATCATCATGGGCCCACCTTGGATCCCAGGAAATATGGCTTTATCGACTCTCTTTGCAAGCTCTTCTGAGCGAGGCACCATGATTAGACCACCCCGAGGGCCGCGTAAAGTCTTGTGCGTTGTGCTGGTTATGACATCTGCATAAGGTACCGGTGATGGGTATAATCCAGCTGCAATTAACCCAGCAATATGCGCAATATCTGCATGTAAATATGCCCCGACAGAATCAGCTATCTGACGGAAGCGCTGCCAATCAATACTCGGAGCATACGCCGAATACCCTGCAATGATCATCTTTGGTTTATGTATTTTAGCAAGTGCCTCAATTTGATCATAATCTAAAAGTT
The DNA here is from genome assembly GCA_964008345.1 of uncultured Coxiella sp. GTDB lineage: Bacteria > Pseudomonadota > Gammaproteobacteria > Comchoanobacterales > Comchoanobacteraceae > CACBGS01. The sequence continues at coordinate 11,189 of CAXGBK010000039.1, read as the reverse complement.
CTGTTTCTTTGTCTACATGATAACTTACTGCGTTGTAATTTTGGCCGGATATATTAACCCTACAACCGTGGGATAAATGCCCACCATCGTTCAAATCCAAACCCATATAACAATCATCTGGGCCTAAGCATGCTTGGAACACCGCTAGGTTTGCTTGCGATCCTGAGTGCGGCTGAACATTAGCGTACTCAACGCCAAACAGTGTTTTCAACCGTGCAATAGCAAGATTTTCTATCTCATCCACCACTTGACAGCCTGCATAATACCTTTTGTGTGGATAGCCTTCGGCGTACTTATTCGTAGCCACACTGGATTGTGCATGTATGACCGCTTCACTGCAATAGTTCTCTGATGCAATAAGTGAGAGGGTCTGGCGCTGCCTAAGAAGCTCTTTTTCTAAAAGGCTCTTTAACGTTTGGTCCATTTTTTCCCCTTTCTGTTCACATAAGGCATTTTATTTTATCAGAAGATCCTATTAAGTGCAAAACATTAAAAACCATATCTATGTCAGTCTACCGGCCATTCCTACGCCGCGTTCTGTTATTATGCTTTGCATCCTAGCCATTGCAAGGTGATTGACAAATATTTATTTTTGTACCATGATATCGTATTGATTTACATGAAATAAGACTCTAGCTAATTTGCAAAAGACAACCGAACAACAATCTATGGGCATCTTTGACGATGTCGTTTCTTCTATCACCTGCGAAAGCTTCTCTGTTCTTTCTGCAGAGTTTATATTTTCTGACGATTTGATTAGAGCTGAAATAAGAGATAGCTTCGCGCGTCTTAGTAACGCCATAGCGTCTTGTAAACTAGAAAGGGCTGAAAGGATATTAAGCGCTTTGGAAATAGATGCCGTTACTTTTGTGGCCACATGTAAACTTAACTATTTAACACGCACTGCACATCACATTCTTATGCCATCGCCGTTGTCTTCTAGACAAAAGCATTTTCAAGAAATTGTCTATCGTTGTTATGACGATAGATTTCAAAATAGCCCAAAGTCCGCACAGGTTATGGATCTGCTGAATTCAATTGGAAAATCCGATAACTTCATCCTGTTTACCAGATCTTCGCTTGCTTTTCATGATGTAAATGGTCTTCGAAATATACTCCGAATGGCTATTGAAAAATTGGTTAGCGCACCACTTCGTCAACTAGATGTTACCGACTTTGAAAAACATTTATTGTGTCTCACCTTCTTACTCAAGCTCTCACGCTTTTTTAACGCTCAGCCTTTTTTACTATACGATTTTATAACCGACTGTGATGTTAAACCCTCAGTTTTCTTTAGAAAGATCGATTGGGTCTTGAAAAATGGCAATCGTATAGATGCTGAAAATATACTCTCTCTTCTGAAAGTAATTATACATTATTACCCTTTTTGTACATTTTCACCGGATAACAAAAAATCTATCGTTTCGGCTGAATATGCAACGGCCAAATTACAACTCTACATTTCATCTTTTGTAAAAAAAACAATAAATTTAAGAGCGATTCAACAAGCACGATTGCAGGGAGGCTTAGAAGTTACCAATTCAGCGTATAATGAACGCCCTTCTTTTTTACATTTCTCTTATTTTAAGCATCCGTATCCTATGCAGCAATCCGTACACCCTGCGAATCCTTCTGTTTCAACATCGAACTATTCATTATGGGATAGCCCTGAGATTGTAAAGCTCAACTTTTCTGCTAGAATCTAGATTTCATCAACCACTTCTTCTAAACTTTACGCACCCTTCTTGCTTGGTTCATTTTTATAGAATTGTTATTGTCCCACATAATCACAAAAGTATTCCCATATGGCTTTTTTATAGTTTGCTTGAGAGGCAATATCTTCTAAACCAGGAAAAAAAACCCAAGTGCTCTGATCAGAATTTGATCTATACGCTCTAAAATATGCCAATTGGTGCTTACTGACATCCAATCCAAAGCACCAAACGTCACTATTCCCAAATAAGGCCTTCTTTTTTAAACTTTGCTCAACCACCAGCGACGTCCCCAGCGTATTGAATATTTCACTTAAAAGTTTTTTTTGATCACTCGTTACTCCCGGACTGATTATAGAACACCATGCACTTTCTTGCACTACGCCTACCCACATAGACCAATCCACTTGCTTGCTTGACTGATAAATATCTTCTAACAAAATTTTTTGCAGAACAACCTGCTCTAATGGTTCCTGGTGATACGATACTATTTGCGAAGCCATACTGTTTGCACCTGATGATGCGCATCCTTTTCTAATATGATATCCGCTCTTAGCTTGGTTGGCAAAATATTCTCAATCAAATTTTTACGATTAATAGTTTGCCAAACATGGTCACCAAGCTGACGTATTTCTTCTTTTGTTTTATGTCTAAATTGATAATAAAATGATGTAGCATCGTTTTTTGCCTGTTGGACAAAATTTCCTAAACGTGTATGAAACCATTCAATCAACACTTCCTCTTTAGCATGCACATATATGGACAAATCGATACAATCAGACACACAAAATGACCCGCCAAGCTCACGATCACTGAATGCTTGCAAAACATTTAGCCCCTCTAGAATGATGATATCTTGACAGTTGATACTGTCCTCTTTTTCGCGCATCACATCGTAAATCTTATGGTCGTATAAAGGAATGGCAATATTATCTTCACCGGCTTTGATTCGCATCATCGCATCCAGTAGCCTTACCCTGTTATAGCTTTCAGGAAAGCCCTTTCTTTCTAAGAGCCCTTTGCTTACCAGCACCTCATTGGGATATAAAAAGCCATCTGTTTTAATAACCTGTATACGATACTCGGGAAAGCCAAACTGTAAATATTTTTGCAGACGCTTAGCGGTCGTTGTTTTCCCTGAAGCAACACTACCTGCCAACCCGATAATAAAAGGGGATGTATTTTGTAATCCTAATACGCCGTGGACCTTCTCTTGATGCGACCTATACAGATGTGCATAACCTGCTATGTACTGCGCGAGTGCATAAAAAACACTGCCTTGTGCCTGATCTTGCCCCCTATCGATCTCGATATAATCCCTACCGATCTCCGCCATACAATCATTTGTAAACCGCTCCCATAACTCAATCGGAACTCGGTGATGCAATGACACATTAAACCTCTGCTCATATATTACTTATTCTTGTATTGTATCAAAATACATAAGAGTATAGAATGTATTTTTACTTTTATGGTGTGAATGTTGCATCATACATTTATAAACATCGCGCCACGCATGATAAACAAGCATGTTATTTAAGAAACCCAACATCCTCGTATTTCTGGTTGCAATGCTGCATCTCTCTGTTCATGCTCATCAGCATGTAACCTTTGAGTTTGACCCCCGTATACCTAAAGAAATCGCAGCCAACGGCCTCCTCGTCATGCAAAACAAGCTATCTAGCTATCCATTGCCTTTAACCCCTGAGCACCTTAAGAATTTAATAAGCCTTGTCCCGAGTCTTATGCGAAAGAGTACCGCACCTTATGGATATTTTGAATCCCAATGTCACGCCTCCTTGCAAAATAAAAAAACGTCGGTTATCTATATCCGTTGCGACCTAAAAAAACAAACACGTATAACCGATCTTAAAATCCTCATTTCTGGACCTGGTAAAGCTACTATAGAACAGGCCATTAAGGCGAGCCCACTTCCTATTCAAGCTGGAGCTCCCTTTTCTTCTAATGCATACGAAGAAGCAAAGAAGATGTTATTAAGCACATCATACCGGCATGGATACATGCAAGCGAACACCAACAATTCTAGTCTCACAGTCCACACCACAGACCATACAGCGCAAGTTACGCTGTGGCTAAATACTGGACAAACCTATCTTTTTGGCCCAATCACCTTCGATAAGAAACTTTACCACGCTTCCTTTCTCACAGGCATGGCACCTTTTGATAAGGTCACACGCTATGAATCTGAGAAGTTATTCCAATATCAGCGTGTTTTAGCCTCTTCTGGTTTGTTTAAAGAAGTTCTAGTGAAACCCCTCTTTCCACAAGACGGCTCCCAAAATATTATTCCCGTTCACGTTCATTATACGCCTATCCATCGCTATCAAAAACAATTTTCTTTGGGCTACGATCTTGATACCCAAGTCAATATTATGGTAGGCGTGCACAATAATCGTATTGGAAAAAAAGGTGAGCGTACGAAGCACGAACTACACCGAGACAATTTATTTGGCTCTGGACCGAGGAAAAAACTCACTTTTTTGAATAGTATTATCCTACCGAGATATCACCCAACACGTGATTATTACTTTGCCAATATCGATTTTACTGATCAGTCTATTGTTCTCGATCAGCCTATTATAACGGCTTTTGAAAAGTCCATTAACTTTAAACTAGGACACACTTTAAAACAAACACTTCAGCAGAAAAACACGATTGAACGCACCTTTAATATCAATTTTTTAGCAACCTGGAACACCCCCGTTAATAATAACATCAACCTCCCTACTGTTTTCAAATTCTCAGCCTATCCTAGCTTGCAACATATCTATACGCGTATTAAAGATAAATCTTACTACCGAGTTGATCACGATATATCAGGAAACCCATTATTTCTTAAAACCACATTGAGCCAGAGACTCCATGCAGATCTTGGATATCGACTGCGTTTAATCTGGAGAAACAAACTAGGTTTTATAGCAACCTCAAAACACACTAAACTTCCTAGTTCGTGGAACTTTCTCGCAGGTGGAAATACATCGGTACGTGGATTCCCTTATAATAGCATTGGCTCTGAATTGCTTATTGGGAATACGCAGGACGGGAGCATATTAAATAAGATGCTATTAGAAAACTCCACTGAATTACAGTGGATGCTCATTCAAAATCTCTACCTAATCGGTTATTATGATCTTGGCAAAGCCTCCGCTGATATTTTCAAAAGCCGGTCCTATCATGCTATTGGGTCTGGTATTAGCTGGGAATCGCCTTTTGGCATTATTGAACTGAGTCTTGCAAGACGCCTCAATGCCCCCCCCAACACCAGTGTCACTCGACGATCCCCATGCAAATCGTGCCGATATGTGATTGCTTTCAAAAACAAATTTTATTAGACTAGAAGTTATGCTTTTCAAGAAAAACTTCCTAGGATCTCGTTTTGCCAACTTTATAATGACGACATCCATCAGTGCGCTGCTCTTGGCAATTACGATAGCCGCGGTTTTGCTTTGCACGCCTTATGGCATAAAACTGCTTATAAATATTTACGCCAGGGCTTCTCGTACGGTTATTGTAACAAAGAATATTCGTGGATCGCTAATCGGCTCTTTTGAAATCGACGAACTTATCATCGCAGATAAGATATATTTAAAATCAGCCAAAGGCCATATCCAAACCACGTCTCATTGGCAGACAATGATTTCCATAGACCATGCTTACGCCAAAATAGACTCCCTGGTAGCCCGCATTCCCAAGCACTTACAAAACGACAAGCTCTTAACCCTAGCAGCTGCCAGTGATATTAACATAAACATGCCCATTTTTTCTTCTGACGAGGCCCTTGTAGCCCGATTCCATATTAACTCTCAGCCCATTGCGCTTGAACTAAATTGGAAAGACCAAGGCTTTACTGGAGAACTTACTAGCCCTAACGGAAAAAAATGGTCTTTCTATAAAAACGAGAACCGGCTAACTTCTTCTGGAAATATCATGATTGATAACAACGACTATACAATCGAAAGCTATACGCTATTGACGCATGAGGGCTTTAATGGTCATTTTCTGATTAAGAATCCTCTCTCCGATATCCATGGTAAATATAATCTCAGTGCAGAATCTTTTATATGGGATGCTTCGTTTGAGGGCCCCTACATTAACGGGACATCTAAAGGAGAACTGAATCAAGACTTCCAAACGAAAACAACACTTCGTGGGAAACGTATCATGCTAGCCGATGTTAGATTGGATGATTGGACTTTTGATTATACAACTCATGGGCAAAATACATTAGCATTTACCGCTAGAAAAGTTTTCTTAGGTTCATTGGAATTCGAAAAATTCCAGAGCCATTCTCACGGTAATATCTTATCCTTTCACCAGAGTAATACACATATTGAGAATATCCTTTATCAGAATAATCTTTTGCTAGACCAAGTCACACTAACCAGTATAACGACTAACCAACAGACCCGACTACTTATCGATAGCAATAAGCGTAACCCATTCCATATGGTGCTTAATGTTGATCATAATACATCACAAGAATATACAGCAACGGTCGATCAACTCATTTACGGTAAACAAAAACCATTCGACCACCCTTTAAAACACTTATATTTCTCACTCTCTGAGGACAAACTTAGTATCACAAGCTCTTTATCACGAGATACAGACCAAAAATTCCATTTTGATGCTATCTATCATTTCCAGAAAAATTTTTGGGCACAATTAGATTTAGACCACCTCCCACTATCTTCTCTTCCCAAATCATGGCTGCAAACTTTTCAATTCTCTCTTAACGATGTTGATGGAGATATTACTGGCTCCATGACCATGTCCTTGACTGACTTCACCAAACCACCTCTACTTCAGGGCAAGCTATCATCCCATGTTAAACATGCCCAGGTCCATCAGCTCTTGCCAAACCTTCCCGCTAACACCGATCTTAATATCGCCAATACAGCCTTTAATGCCGAATTTGTTAACGCCAACCTTAACATTGAAGGGAAAGGAAAAGTCAACCAAGGTGATACAACTATCAAAGGAACGATTCCTATCTTCAACCGCCAAGAGGCCTCTTTGTTTACGGTAGATGCTAAAAATGTCACTTTTGTACAGCCTAATGATGGCCAAATCACTTTGGATAGCCAGTTGCAGCTGCATTATCTTAATAATAACCTGCATACAAAAGGGTCAGCAAATATCACAAAAGCACTTTATCGTAATACACAATGGCAAACTGCAAATAGCCTCCCTGAAGAAACCGTTATCATTCATCATGAAAAAACCGTCCAATCTGAGAAAAACGCTTCTACTAGCTTTGATATAAAAATCAACTTTGACAAGCGTTGTTCCATCCATGCATTCGGTTTTCATGGCAATATCTACGGAGATCTACAAATTACTAAGCAGCCAGGCCCTAGTAGCCCCATCGCAAAAGGGGCTATTCATATGGATACAGGTATTTTAACTATGTTTGGACAACAACTGCCATTGAACCAATCTCGACTTTCTTGGTTCCAAAGTCTTTTAACAAAACCCCATGTCGATATCCATATCGAGCAATCAGCTATAAACAACGATATGCAGAAATATGGCATTCGTGTTCTGGGCGATGTGTCTGATCTAAATGTTGAATTCCACTCATCTCCTAAAGAATTAAGTAAACTCGAAATTATAACCCACCTTCTTTCATCTAAACGCAATAACACCAACACCGAGTACGCTGAGTCAATTGATGATATCTTAACCGACCTCAATTACCACAAGATGGACGGAAATGATATCAGTAAAGTTCTCGACATCTTATCTTCATTGAAGAAATCCCTCTTTTTCGATCAGGTAGAGTTCAATAATGCTCTTACAGATGATTACAGAGATCCCCAAGAGCAGGTCGAAGTAACCCTGACGCGTATGCTTAATGAGCGCTTTTCTTTCAGCATGAAACTCAACAGCTCTAATCCCAGAAAAAACCGATTTGGCTTTGATGCGCTTCTGAGTGAAAAGCTTAAACTACGAAGTTATTTTTCACAAAGTCACTCGACTCTTGGTTTTGAAATTTTTTATCAGGACTTCTGCTAATCGGCACTATAAGCACTGATGGCATTCTGAACGGCTACTTTTGCAGCATCGACCTGCTCCCAGCCATCAATTTTAACCCATTTTCCGCTATCTAAATCTTTGTAGTGCTGAAAAAAATGCTCTATAGAAGATAAAATAACATTTGATAGATCGCTTGCTGTTTTTATATGGTCATACAACGGGCAGAGCTTAGATGTTGGAACCGCCAACACCTTGAAGTCAACACCAGCCTCATCGGTCATAGCAAGCATTCCTATTGGCCTAGATTCAATCATTGCTCCTGCCTGTACAGGGTGTGGTGTTATAACCAAAACATCTAGGGGATCTCCATCGTCGCATAATGTCTGAGGAACATACCCATAATTACATGGGTAGACCATTGCTGTTTGTAAAAACCTATCCACGGTTAGTAAACTGGTATCTTTGTTGACCTCATACTTTACTGGCTGGCTGAATGCACTTATTTCAATAATAACGTTTATGTTATTCGGAATATCTTTCCCAGGATTTACGTTTTGATATGACATTAGGCTACTCCTCTTTTGTGTTTAAATACTTTCGCAAATGCTTTGTTTTCTTATTCGTTATCAATAAATTTAAAGGCATCCTCTGGATTACCGATAAACATATCTCTGATTAATTTTTCTTCAGGATCAAGTGCATACTGACTAAAGTCCTCTACGCCACGATCTCGAAGCACGTCTTCATCCACATAGAAATGACCTGTTACCTTAGATGCGTTTTCAGAGGCAATAGCATACGCTGCATCAGCCATAATATTTGGCCTTCTTGTGTTTTTGATATCCACTGGCATTAAATTACGCACAGCTGCTGTATCGATTGCTGTTTTTGGCCATAATGAATTGACCGCAATACCTTGTGTTTTAAACGCTTCTGCCATACCTAATGTACACATACTCATCAGATACTTGGATTGCGTGTAGGCCACGTTTGACTTAAACCATCCTGGTGATAAGTTTAACGGTGGAGATATGTTAATGATATGAGGATTCTTTGCGTTACGTAGATGTGCTAAGCACATGGTACTGCAAAGGTAAGTCCCTCTGCCGTTGATTTGGTGCATAAGGTCGTACTGTTTCATATTGAGCACTTCTGGCCCTAATAGGAAAATGGCACTGGCGTTATTTATAACCACATCGATGCCTCCAAAGGACTCTACGGTTTTTTCTATCGCATTGTGTACCTGATCATCGAAACGTATGTCCGTTTTTATGGGCAGAGCATTACCTCCGGCCTCCTCAATTTCACTGGCTGCGGTATAGACCGTTCCAGGCAACTTAGGATGCACTTCGGTTGTTTTTGCTAGAATTGAGATATTGGCACCGTCTTTGGCAAATCTCTTCGCTATTGCAAGCCCTATACCCCTTGAGGCTCCGGTGATTACTATGGTCTTATCCTTAAACATCTTGGTCACTTGATTGCCACCACTATAAAAATATAGATTATATCTTAAAGACGATTAAAATACAAAACGTTGTTAAACCATGCATTTGCTTCTCAGATATTTGTCGACATTTTCAGTAAAACTTTTTTATTTTCAATCCTTTTCCCCTTCAAACGTAGTACATGTTCTTGGACGACTGATTTCCTCCCCGTCACCAAAATAGATAAAGGCTCCTTGCTCCATTGCTTCTTCGCCATTTAGTATCCTAAACCTATTTTTACTTGCATATAAGCGAATAGCATCTGACCGGATTCAATGATGCATGTCCAAAACAAACCCAATCCTCGAACTTGGTCGATAAACCGTTTTATTAAGCGGGGCTTGCATCGTTACAAAAACTGGCATCTTGGGCGCTAACACGTTATACTAAGGGTCATATTTTTTCAATAAGGATTTCAGTATGCCATCGTTTGACATCGTATCTACCGTTGACCACCATGAGCTTGACAATGCTATTGACCAGACTAAAAGAGAAATCGGTAACCGCTTTGATTTTAAAGGCACATCGGCAGATCTAAGCAGCGAGCAAAACGGCATTACTATCTATGGCGATAACACTTTCCAGCTTGATCAAGTAAAGGATATTCTTTTACAAAAATCGTCAAAGCGAAGTATTGATCCCCTTTGCTATTCCTTTTCTGATCCTGAAAAACACCAAGCCACGATGAAGCAACACGCAAAAATACTGGAAGGCATCGAGACGGATTTTGCAAAAAAAATCGTCAAATCCATTAAAGACAAGAAGCTTAAAGTTCAAGCAAGTATTCAAGGCGATCAAGTCCGTGTCACTGGAAAAAAACGTGATGACCTACAGGAGGTCATTACTTTTTTAAAGTCGTGTAACTTTCCCCAGCCTCTCCAATATCAGAACTTCCGTGACTGATGCACCCTTTATCTGTGATGGAACGTGGGAGTATCATTGTTGTAAAAGACCTGGTAAGAAACTGGATTTAGCTAGTCAGCAAAAGGATCGGAGCTGGATGCAGGAGACCTTACGTATTTGTCCTGAGAAAAATGGAGTGGATGAAATACCGATACAAGCGCTGATACATCATCCTGATTTGGGTGTGGTTGCCAAAACCAGTAATCAATGCATACATCATCATGACCCAACCGCGCATGCAGAGATACTTGCCATTAGGAAAGCTGGAATAACCTTATCAAACTACCGCCTAAATGGTTGTACTTTATATGTTAGTTTGGAGCCTTGCCCAATGTGTTTTTATGCTTTAATGCAGGCTCGTATACACCGTATTGTGTTTGCGGCACCTGATACCAGCTTAGGTATACTTTCTAAAGGTGTTTTTGAGCATACCCACGCCAAACTTAACCATCACTTCAGCTGGACAGGTGGCGTTTGCTCTGACTTGGCTTCCTCCGAACTTCGGACCTTTTTTGCGAACCGTCGTTAACTTGTTGACCCAAAAGCTTTTTAAGAACAGATAATACGCCATATCTAGCATTGTATTCCAATGCTTTGTGCTACTTATTCAATATGACGATCCGTAACCCATTCAAGCATCTGGGAAGACAAGTCGTAGTGGCTATCTTCTTTTTTTAGACCTGCGATCGTTTTCGCTATTTGGCTTGTTTGGTCTAGGATTAAAAAACACAAACCACTGTTTTAAATATACTTATTAAAGAAAAACAAACGTTATCCTACCTTTGGCCGACTATTACCTAGGTATCGTAAAAACTTGTTCTGTAATTGTAGCAACTTGTTATGCTGAGGACGCAGCCTCAATCCCCTTTCGATATAGTCTAAAGCAGTCCTATTGTCCCGATTGGCACCATAACTGTTCGCCATACCAATATACGCATTGATACGAGATTCTTCTTGTCCATTTTCTCCTAAAAGATCTAAAGCATGTAAATACCAATCTTCTCTTCTTCTATGCTTTTGATCATCAGCATAACGCGCATTGCCTAGGCCTATCATCGCTTGCGCTTTTAAACCAGCATCGCCAGACTCA
>CAXGBK010000038.1:0-10392 GCA_964008345.1 uncultured Coxiella sp. | reverse complement strand
ATTGCCTTCGTCCTTGATTGCAGAAACAGTGAGGGATGATATTTTTGAGAGGAGATCGAGTTCAGCAATATCTATTCCTATTCTAGCTAGGGATTCATCGTTTAGTAGGGAAAGTTCTTGAAAGGTACGCTTGTATGTTGGGGGTAAGAATGTTTTGTTAAAAATAATTTTAAATAAGGCCTTTAGTAAAGGTAGTCTTAAAGGGGACATGTTTTTATATTTGGTTTTAATTTCTAAAAAATCAATTGCGTGCTGTATTTGTATTTGCCATTTTTCTATCGAGCATAGTTCTCGATCGAGTTGGTATGGTACGTCTACTTGTGGGAACGTTAGCCAGGCTGTATTGATGAGCTGGGTTTTCCAATCGGTGATCTCTTCTTTTGAATAGGGTGATTTTTGAAAATCGCTTGCATCTATTAGTTTGATTAGTTTATTGATTTTTTCTGGGGTAGAAGATGGGCTCATGTCTAAATCGCAAAATTTCGCGAATTGTGTGTTGGTCACACAATTTTCTTGTGGTGGAAGTAGTAACAAGTTAATGGCCTGGCTTTGCCAGAATTGTCCTTGCATGGTTTTTTGCTCAGGGATGGTTTTGTGTGCGTCAAAGATGGGATGTAGGATTTCTACAAATTTTAGATGCCAGTGAGGGAGTTCTTTTGTTGAGGAGAGGCCTTTGTCTGTTTGAGGTATGCACGCAATTCTTACTATGTTGTAGAGTGCAATGGATAATGCTATATATTTTTCTTCGGTTTCAGGATTTCTTGCAAGCGTGGTGTTTGAGAGCGGCGTTAATACTTCGAGTATAGGATAGACAAGATCCCATACTCGGTTTTGGTTCGGTATATGGTTTTCGGAAAGGCAATAGCATCCTGGGTCTTCGATGAATCGTTTTAATAATTGTATGACTTTCTTGGCTTTGTGTCCTAGAAGATGCGTCTCTTCACCTGTTGGCCGCAGTGGACATGTTGTTTTTTTAGGGGATGGCGCTTCTAGTAAATTTAACGCGTAAGCTATAACTAAAGTCTGGTGTGCATATTTGCTAAGTGGCATTATTTTTTTGTTGTCCGTACGCGTTTTGTCCAGAAGGCCTGTATTTTTTAATATCAATTCCAGTAAGCCTGGATTACTATGAAATAATTTCTCTGGACTAAAATTTTTTGAAGGGTCAATTTCTTTAAATGTTACTATTAAAAATGTAGCGTGGGTAGCGAGCCATCCTGGTAAGTCTTTTTGGCGTATGGTTACTTTTTCTTCGTTTTGATTTGGATTTTTAAGTAGTTGAATAGGCGCTGGTGTGGGCATTGGTTTTTCCTGATTTCTCTTATTTTTAAGATTATCTTAAATATTGCGATGATGTCAAATATTTGCTTTGGTAGCTATATTTAGAAGTAGACATGTAACATGTGAATATTATATCGTTTTTGTAAGGTTGGTTGTTTCATGGGTGGTGTGGATGCGTTTTTTGAATAATATTCTTGTACTAAGGGCTTTATCTTGTGTTAAGTTATCCTGGCAAAAGCAGGAATTGTTGGATATTTTGGCTATAAGAGAGGCCGATTTAGTAGTGTTGTTTGCTTTTTTAGCAAGTTGGGGTGTTGAGATGGTATGCGATAGGGATACATGCATTTTTCCTTATCCCATGTATGCTTTAACGAAGGGCGTGGTAGCACCTTACGCAGATCTGCATGAAAAGGACATGTTTTTTTGGCAGGCGGTAGCGTCAACGAATGATCCCATGTATGGGTTGCATGATCCGGAAAATGCTAAGATAGTTTTTAGTGATTATCAACTGCATGGTCGTGGACAGTATCAACGTGCATGGGATGCACCTTATGCTAGTAATGTGTTGTTATCGGTTCATAAAACATTCAAGGATTCTATAGATTGGGCTGGCTTTTCTCAAGTTACAGGATATCTGCTCTCGCAAGGGTTACAGAAGTTGTATCCTGATTTGGCTTTTTCAACCAAAGATCCCAATGATATTTTGATTTCAGGGCGTAAGGTGGCAGGGGTGTTAATTGAGGCAAAGACCCTAGGTGCTTGTCAATATGCTGTGATTGGGGTTGGCCTTAATGTCAATATGCCTATTGGGCAGGAAGTGGGTAAGACAAGAACTTCTCTAGCCACTGAGTTGGGTCATCACCAAGATAGGTTGAAGCCAGCACTGGTTGCGTTGCAGTCTGCTTTAACCTCCCTTGAGATTCTAGGTAGTTTGTGATCGAAAATAGCAGTCGAATCGGCTGCTTTTTTGGGTAATAGATCCGGCATTTGGGAATAAATTACATAGATAGGGCGCTTTAATATCACGTTTTACAATGATTTTTTCGATGGATTGATGCAGTGTCCTTTGGAAAAGTTCCTCTGCACTCAATGTATCCTTCGTTGCAAGTTCTTGGAGCCATTGCATGGCATTTTTGGGGAGAGACTTTTTTGGTTTGTGGAAAAAGGGATCAAGATAAATTGCATTGGGTTGTTTTTTGCTGCAGATGTGTTTTAGCCAGTGTTCGCTTTTGCCATATAGGACTTTCCATTTGATATGGGGTTTTTTTTGGATGAGCATGGCCACCAAGCATTCAAGAATAGCATGAATGATTGGATTTTGTTCGATACTAATCACTTCTAATCCGTGGCTTGCCATGATAAAGCTATCTTGCCCAAACCCGGCTGTTGCATCTATGATTAGGCCTTTCTCTGCGCATATAGTTTTGCCAATGGCTTTTAGAAGTGGTTGGGTGCTACGGATGCTTTGATGAAAATAGGTGGCTTTGCTATCGATCATGCTGAGTTTCAGTGGTTGCAGTGTTGTGTTGTGTTGAATCAGGATAATATGGTCTATGTGTAAATGTACCTCGAGATTGGTGTGAGGGCTTTTGCTAAGTCGGTTTTTTAATTGGGCTGCAATATTGGGATCACAGTTTGTATGTTTGATGCATTTAATGCTCATAGGACGGTTTGTGAAAAGTGGTCAATTAGGATAAGTCCAAAAATACTGTACAGATATTGTATGCTAAATAAAAATACCTTCATAGGGCGTTGTTGTGTTTGATGGAGTTGATGACATAAATAGAGCCATTTGATATTGTAGATACTGGCTATTACAAGATAGTGTATGCTACACATCCCAATACAGTAGGGTAACAGGGTGCATGCCGCACAGAGATATCCATAGGATAAAATAGCATGGGTCGTGAATTTCACCCCATGGGTGACCGGTAACATCGGGAGCCCCGCTAGTCGATAATCCTCAATATTGTGTATGGCCAATGGCCAAAAATGTGCAGGTGTCCAGGTAAAAATGATAAGCACAAGAATGAGGGGTTTTACATGCAGTGTGGGTTCTATACAAGTCCATCCGAGTAGCGGAGGCATGGCGCCACTAAGTCCTCCGATTACAATGTTTTGTGGGGTGTTTGGTTTAAGTATCTTTGTGTATATGTAGCTATAACTTAAGGTGGTTAAGCATGTGAGGATCGTCGCGAGTGACGTTGTGCCATACCACAGTACACCAGTGCCGAGGATAGAGCAGGTGATGGCAACCTGTGTGACGGTATTTTTGGTGATGGTTTCTTGTACCAGTGGGCGATGTTGTGTTCTTTGCATTTTTTGATCGATTTGCTGTTCAAATATTTGATTAAATGCTGCGCTGGCAATGGCATGGAGCCCAATCCCAAGTAGTCCATAAGTTATATTGGTACTATTTTGAGCTTGTATTGGGGTGATAAGCATGCCAACCATTGCTGAGAATAGCATCATGATAACGACTTTCATTTTTGCGATGATGCTATAGCGTTTTATGTTATCGGAGAGGGTATGGGTATTCATGATCTGTATGCGGGGATAAAGAGGTTTTTTTTGCTACGTGTGATAGTGTGAGTAATCGTATTAGGCTAAGGAGAAGGAGTAAGGCGCAGATATTGTGTGCCACTGCGATGTGGATAGGAATTTGCCAAACGATATTGCCGATTCCTAATGAGATTTGTAGGATAAATAATAGATAAGTTGTTAGGATATTTCTGCGGTAATGGTTTTGTAGCTGAGCGTGTTGCTGGTGTATTTTCAGCAGAAGAAAAGCGAAACAAAAGCAGCTGATCAGCGCTCCAAGGCGATGACTAACGTGGATAGCGATTCTTGCTTGGCCACTAAGAATGCCCCCTTCAAAATTGATCCCAATAGGCTGCGGTTTGAAGGCCTCGTAGATTTGCATGTTAGGAATCCACATGCCCTGGCATGTTGGGAAGTCAGGGCATACTAGTTGGGCATAGTTGGCACTGGTCCAACCACCGAGAAGAATTTGTACACCTACACAAATGATGCATGCATAAATGGTGTGGTACATAGTGGATGAAATAGCCTGTTTGCGTAGGTCTTTTTTTTGTTGGTAGTTGATAAATAGTAGGCAAGTGATACTCATGCCGCCAACAAGGTGTGGCATGACCGCGAGTGGGTGTAGCTTCCATGTTACCGTCCACATGCCAAAGAGCGCTTGGACGGTGGTTAATAAGCATATGCCTATTGCAAGAATGGGCAGTTTTGTGGCGCGGTAGGATTGTAGAATCGTTGTGAGTAGGATTAGTCCTCCAAGTATACCCGCTATATATCGGTGTATCATCTCAGTCCATGCTTTGAGGGTTTGGTCGCTAGATAGCGGGGGCGTAACATGGTGTGACTGAATGGCCCATTTTCCAAAACAGGCTGGCCAGTCGGGGCAGCCCAGTCCTGAGTTACTTAGCCTGGTGTAAGCACCAAGACCAACTACAAATATAGCCAGTAATAATATACTTCGTTGAAAATGTTGATAGGTTTTAAGCTGCATAGGCTACGAATTTTATCCTATATGAGAGTTTTTTAGCAGTTTTCGGAGGTCTTTGTCTAGGTATTTGGGTTCGATACCTCTTTGATAGCATAATACAACTTGACTGTGTGGATCAATAATGAAGTAATAACAAGGTTTGTTTTCGTTTTTTAATTGCCTTAAGGATTGATAATCTTTGCGGCTAAGAGCGGTTGGTTTCCATGTGTTATGGCCTTTAGTAGAGGGAGGGTTTAGGGATATTAAACGCACCCTATGCTGGTCTTTGCCAAGATTTTGATGCCTGTTTTCAAGCGCTTTTAGATGGAGAGGGTTGCTTTCTTTCGATGCAAGAAAAGCTATTTTCCAGGTTTTTTGCTTGGGTGAAGATAAAAATAGTGGAGGGGTTATAAGTGTCCCAAAGGTTGCAGTATGGTTTTTAGCGTAGTTAAAATAATAAAGTAGGTGGGCTAAAACAATGGGGATGCCAAAACAGGCAATGATGGCGTATAGTGGCCATTTATGGTGGTCTTGTTTCAAGATTTGTTCCTTAGTAAATGATTTCTGTAGGTAATACATAGTATACCAAAAATTAGAAACTGTATGCTATAGCTAATGTGTCTGGCAATGCCCCCAATGTGGGCTTTCTCATCGTGCGTTGCTTGATACAGTAAGCTTTCTTGGCTTGCTGCAATGAAAGGGATGATGGGGTTTTTGAGGGTTTTTTCAAGGCTAGTGCGATCGATATGATTGAGGTGCAAGGGCCATGATGAATGAACGGGCCTTTGTAGGGTTAGTAAAAACCCCTTAATGGGGATCCATTCTATAGTTTGGGGCCTGATTTTGAGTATTTTTTGGGCGTTTGTTTTTTGTGATGTCCAGCCAAGATCAACAAGTACAATATCTTTACTGGTAGGAATTTGGCTGATGCCAATGACGCGGTAAACGGATTGGCGATTTTGTATTCCGTCGATTAGTAGATAGCGTTTTTGGTCAATCTCTAGATTGAAGCATTGTTTTTGGTAGGGTGCTACCGTGGCCTTTGATATATCGGCTGCGGAGGTTACGGTGCCGGTTTGTTGGTGGATTTGTAATATTTGGTATTTTTCCAAAGCCCTTTGTATTTGCCAAATAGATAGGAGTAAGAAGCAAAAGCATGTTAGGCTACTAATGATGTAGATGCTGGTTGTTGAGGGTCGCATGTAGAAAGGTTTGGAGGATCTTGCAAGTTTAGTCAACCAACCTGTTAGAAGCAATGTTTTTTTGTTAGACTTAGATACTTGTGTTATCTGTAGCGTGGGGGGTTTGGGATGCTTAAGTGGTGGGTACTGTGTTTTGTGGTGCTGGTTCTGGGTGCTTTAGGTTTAGCGCTTAGGCATTTTGTAGATGGGAAATCAAATGCACGGCGTATGCTGATAGATTTGTGGTGGCGTATGATTTTCTCGGTTGTGTTTTTTGCGGTGCTGATGTTTGGATGGTATATGGAATGGTGGCTTCCGCACGGATATAGCAAAGGATTTGTACTTTAGACTTGCAATTTTCGTGTATGCATGTGATAAAAGAATAGGTTTTTTGGAGAAAGGAAGATGGGTTTTGCTGGTATGAGTCCAGGCTCTTTATTGTTGATTTTTTTTATAGCCTTATTGGTATTTGGCCCAAATAAATTGCAGTCATTAGGAAAAGAACTTGGTGAGGCTATACGTGCTTTTCGTAAAGGTCTTGAAGAAGATGAGTCGGTGCAAAAAAATACCGATCAATAATTACTTAAGTGTTGAATGGTGTTGTTACAGTATTTGGATTATTGGGAAGAGATTCGTTGGCGAGGCGCTTGTTGTTTAGCGTTTTTTGCTCTGTGTTTTCTTGTGGCACTGGTGTTCTCGGATAAGCTTTATGCAGGGATGGCCTTTGTTGTTCGACGTTATCAATCTATTCCTGTTCCTTGGGTGGTTTTATCCGTTTGGGATGCGTTTAGTGCAACCATTTCTTTGGCTTGTTATACCAGTTCATTGGTGAGTTTTCCATGCTTTATCTGGCATTTATCTGCTTTTCTTAGGCCTGCGTTGTATCCATATGAGCGTTCCAAGCTTATGGGGGTTGTTGGTATGTCTATGCTACTATTTTACTTAGGTGTTGTGCTTGCCTGGGTATACATTTTGCCAATGGCTTTATGGTCTGCTTCTTTTTGGATGCCAAGTTATGCAATATGGATGATGGATTTATCTAGTGTTGTTTCTTTGTTGTGGCTTTCTGGGCTGTTGGGTGGTTCGATTATGCAATTTCCTGTAGTGCTTTTTTTAGGTCTTTGGTTTGGGTTTTGGGATGTTAAGCGTTTAGTGTGTTTTCGGCCTTATTTTTGGCTTGGCTCTTTTGTGGTGGGGATGTTCTTGACGCCTCCAGATATGTTTTTGCAGTGTCTTGTGGCCATGCCATTGTGTGTGTTTTATGAAATGGTGATGCTTTTTTGCTGGCTGTCTGAAAAAAAAATGGTCCGATTGTTGAACGTTTCTTTATATTTACCAGTGGCAAAAAAGCGTGGATGAAGGTGTTATTCTTACCATTGTATGTTAGCATGGTCACGTTTAATTAGGATGCTTTACCTTGGATATGAAAAATAATTTAATAGTATTGGGGATTAATCATCGTGCGGCTTCGGTTGATCAGCGAGCGTTGATGGCATGGACACTTGAGCAGCAGAAGAATTATTTAGAAACGATAGCGCTTTTGCCTGGCGTTCGTGAATGTGTCTTGATGGTGACGTGTAATCGTTGTGAGTGTATGGCGATTGTAGATGAGGATGCTGCTTTAAAAAGATGGTGGTTAGAGGTTTCTCAGAGTTTGTATGATAAAACCTATCAACTGCGTGGTGTGGTCGCAATTGATCATCTTTTGACTGTGGCTTGTGGTTTGGATTCACAGATAATGGGTGAGCAACAGATTCTTGGTCAGATCAAGAGGTCGTATAAGCTTGCATGTTCATTAGGATATTGTCGTGTGTATTTGAGCTTTTTGTTGGATCAGGTGATTTATCATGCTCGGTATGTTCGTCAAAAATCCAATCTTTCTCAGCAATCTATGAGTTTGAGTAGATTGTGTTTGCGTGAAATTGAGACATTCTCTCAAAGCCACCGTGTTGAGCATATTGTTTGTGTTGGATCGGGTCGTGTGATTCAGTCGATCTTGCGTTTGTTAACGGATAAGTTGGCAGTAAAGTTCTCGTTGGTTTGTCGAAACCCTCGTAAGGATCTTGCGTTGGCAGATGTTTTTAATTTAGAGTTGTGCTCTTTTTGCGGGTTGCGATCGACTATAATGTCAGCGGATATCGTTATTAGTGCGACATCCAGTCCTACGGAAATCATAGGATTAGGCGATCTATCTGGTTTGGATCATCCTATATTGTTCTTAGATTTTGCGACGCCGAGAGATGTTGCTCCGGAGGTTTTACGTCATCCTAGTTGTACTTTGAGGCATATGGAGGATCTAAAGGTCGATTGTGCAGATCTCCCATCGGCGCATTTGAGTGCGCTTGAGCAGGCAAGGGGTATCGCAAAAGAGCATTCTAGGCGATTGTATGCGTCATGGTTGATGCGATCTAGTAATGCAACGGTTGTTGTTTTTAGGGAAAAGGTTGAATGTTGTCGCCAGCAGGTTTTAACATGGGTGGACCAGGCTTTGATGCGTGGTGCGTTACCTGATCTTGTGGTAAAGGAGGCTGCTTTGCGATTAAATGGTTTGTTGCGCGAGCTGATCAAGTTATATAACATCCCCGGTTATGTGAATGCGCCAGTTTGTGTTGACTGCGGCGTGCAAAAGGATGAAGATGTTTTTGTTGCTAGAGCGCGTATAGAGAGATATTTGTATCAATTATCTCAACGTCAGGCTCATGAGCCAACAAGTTGGCTAAAAGCCCAGCTTTTGGAGCAGGTTTCTGTGTGCTAGATTGCTATTACATCTGGGTTTTTTTGATATGCTAGGTTATTGCTGGGTGCGTGTATCAGGATATGGCCGCCGTCCCCTCCACCAACAGGGGTGATGGCTAGTGCTCCTAATTGATACTGTTTTTGGATGATGGCTTCTGTTTTTTTTGGAATAAGGCCCCATGTTTTATAGCATTGATAGGCTTGTAAAACGGCTTGTTGGAATTTCTGGTGCCTTGTATAGCTAGATAGATTCGTCTGGGCCATGGCTTGATAGGCTTGATGGGTGCAGTGATGCATATCTTCATCCACTTTTTTTGCAAGAACGGGGTTTTGTTGAGACCACTGTGTGACTTTTGTGATGGCTTCTCGCGTGTTTGCTTGGCTGGGCGTTGCGAGAAGATATAGCGTTGGCTTCCAAATGATTTTTTGGGTTTTGGGTATATTGTTTTCCCATAGTAAGATTTCTTTTTTTGGACAATTACTCGCTAAGATGTCTAAACCGCTACTGAGGCCATGGAAGAAATTTTCGCATTGCTTTGAGAAGACGTGTTCCTCGTTTGCCTCTATATACTGTAAGTGAACGAATAGTTTGCTGATAGCTATACAAATTGCAGCAGAGCTTCCGAGATTGGATCCGATAGGTATATTGGTTTGGAGATGGAGTTTTCCTTTTAGATTATCGGCGCTTATCTGACAGAGCGTACAGGCGTGACTTAAGAAGGAAAGAAATAGCTTTTGTAGTTTTTTGCAGTGAATACCGGTGATGTTTAGTTCGTGAGGATAACTGCTCCACTGTAATGTGAGTGTGTAGTTTGTTAGGCTGCATGCCAAGGCGTCTTTTCCTCGTAACACCGCATGCGCGCCAAAAAGAAGGCATTTGGCTGAGGCGGTATGTGAGAAATGCTGAGATTTTTTATGCATTAGACAAAGATAACAAACGTAATAGTTTACTGGGTTCTTGTCAATAGTGGTGTAAGACGCTACACCGGTCGAGTTACTCTTTTCCCAATGAAAAAAGCTTGGTTTGCGTGTTCCCTAGGATATTTCGATAAAAATAGCCGGTCAAAATTAGGATGTGGTGGTTTCTTTTTTTGTTGTTTGTATATGATTTTTTATTGTTTTAAGTGTGCATCTTAATGGTTCTGCTGCCCCCCATAGTAGTTGATCGCCTACGGTGAAAAGGTGGTAGGTGTTTTTTTTGTAGGGTGAAGATCTTATTCGCCCGACAGCAATTTTTAGTTGGTTTTGCACGTAGTTAGGGCATAGTTTCTGGATGGTATCTGCCTGTGTGTTAGGGACTATTTCTATCCAAGGATGGGCCTTTTGTAAATAATCGATGAGGTCTTGTTCGCTGATTTCTTTGTGGAGCTCAATCGTTAATGCTTGACTATGGCATCTAAGGCTTGGAATGCGGACGCAAGTACTTTCCACGGTTATCGGGTATGGGATTATTTTGTTGGTTTCAAGATTTGCTTTGGCCTCTTCACGTGTTTGTCCATGGCTAGCTTCGGTGTCTATCCAGGGATGTAGGTTGTATGCTAGGGATTGTGTGGGTAGGGCTTGATGGATGTTGTCCATAGCGTGGCAAATGTTTTTTGCTGTTTGTGTGGTTTGACCAAGGGTGTTGTAGGTTTGTATTAATGTCTCAATGGCTTCAGATCCAGCGCCCGAAATAGCTTGGTAGCT
>CAXGBK010000037.1:0-11288 GCA_964008345.1 uncultured Coxiella sp. | reverse complement strand
TAAATACAAAAGCTATCGAGGTAGCTTCTATGACTGTTTTGCGTGTTTTTTCCTTCATCCCATGGGGTTCCCTTTTTCTATTCATGATACCTAGACTCCAACTCTTTGTAAACAGATGGACCTCTATGCAACCCAAAGTCTCTATTTGTCAATATTCCCCTTGCTTTAGCTTTGTTAAAATAGTATAATGCACATAATTTTTATGAGAACCTATTCAATGCAAGATAAAATACATCCCGAGTTAAAGTCAGCGGTGTTCACCTGTGCTAATTGCTCGAGCACACACAATCTAATCGGCTCATTTTACCAAGATAAGTTCATCGTCGAGCAGTGCCAAAATTGTCATTCCGCCTACACCGGCGACAACTCCACTGCCAACCTCTCTAGCAGCAGAACAGATGCTTTCAAGCAACGCTTTGCCGGCTTCGACTTTGCTAAGAAGAAATAGAGCTCGAAATCTATACAGCCATGCTAGGCTTCAACCGCTTGTTTGACATCTACGGCTACCTTTTTTGCACGAGGTTCACATTCAACGTCCTTGACGATGATACTAAGTTGTTTTTGGCCTAGGTATTCTGCAACACCTAGCTGGTAGTAAACTTGCACGTCCTGCTGAACTGCCAACTTATCGTATTGCTTGTCTGCAAAAAACCATATCGCTCTAATAGGCTTAGCATGCCCAAAGTCTAACTCTATTTGCACATGCTTTTGCTTAATAAGCCGCTTTGATAAGACCGTTGCTTGGTTACTAAAGAGGGGCTCTTCGAAACCTTGTCCCCAAACACCATAATTTGCAATCGCTTCTGCAGTATGACAACTGATCTCACTTGGCTCTAATGCGCCATCACTAATAATGGTCTCGGTATATAATGATGGATCCTGCATGCTGCAGAGTCGCTGAAATCGTTTTTTGAAGTCTGTCAAACTTGCAGCTTTGATTGTCATACCTGCAGCCATAGCATGGCCGCCAAACTTTTCTAATAAATCAGGCTCCTCTCTTGCAATCTGCGCAAGTATCTCTCGAATATTAATACCTGATACCGATCGAGCCGAACCTTTTAAATAACCATTACCCCCATCTGCAAAAATAATCACCGGCTGGTAAATGGCCTCTTTAATCTTTGAAGCCAGAATACCAATTACCCCTTCATGCCAATCTTTATGATAAAGGCAGACCCCTTTTAAAACACGATCTTGTTGACGAAGCATCTCATCGGCTTTACGCAACATATCATGCTGCACATCTTGTCGATTGGCATTAAAATCGACGAGCATCCTCGCAAGCTGATTAGCCTTATGCTGATCATCACTCAACAAGCAAGACACGCCTATCCGCATATCATCCATTCTTCCTGCCGCATTAAGCTTTGGCGCCACTCTAAAACTGATGTCGCTACTACCTATTTGACGATAATTAACCTTGCATGCGCGCAGTAGCGCACTTACCCCTAGCGAGGCCTTTCCATTTCTAATCCGCTTAAGACCTTGCGCCACCAAGACTCTATTGTTTTTATCCAATGGCACCAAATCGGCTACTGTACCTATAGCCACAAGATCTAATAAACCAGCCATGGCCGGGACTGGCTTTTGTTTCTTAGAGAACCACCCTTTTTGCTCCAAATGCTTTCTAAGGGCAATGCATAGGTAAAACATCACGCCAACACCCGCTAGATTACTAGATGCAAAATGCTCTTTGCAGCACTGTGGGTTCACGATCGCGTCTGCTTCTGGCAAAGTATCACCTGGCAGGTGATGATCGGTTATAATAACCTTTATACCTTTTTCTTTTGCGTGTCGAACCCCTTCTATGCTACTTATGCCATTATCTACCGTTATAATGTAATCAGGCTGCTCCACTTCACATGCCTCATCAATAATCATCGGATTTAGACCATACCCCGTTCGAAACCTATTGGGAACAAGGCACGTAACATTACTAAAACCTAAGCATGTTAACCCTCTAACCGCTAACGCGGTCGCCGTTGCCCCGTCAACATCATAATCACCTATGACCAATATCTTATTTTGCGCTTCCAATGCGTGCGTTAACAGGCTACAGGCTTCTTGTAACCCAGATAAACCATCGGGCTTGAGCAGATTGTCTAGTCCTGTCGCTATATCTGATCGCTTACTTATGCCTCTATTAAGAAATAGCTTCTCGAGTATGGGCTCGCAGTTAAGCGACTCTTCGGCCACAACGCTTGATCGCTGTAAATATTGCTTATTCATATTCCGATCGTAATGATCGCACCAGCCTTTGTCAAGAGATCCGCCACACCATCATCATTTAAATAAGTGTATCTCCTATGTCGACAATCACACTGTCTTTCATTGTCTATAGCTCGGTTTTCGCAAGCCACCAACAAAGATAGATCAATACAACCTGTATGGGTAAGCGCATATACAAAAAAGTCTTTGAAAATTGACTAAATCGATCTGGGTACATAGCCATATAAATATTGGCAGGGAAAACGGCCACCAAGAAGACGGCCAGTGCTATGCCTGCAGGGTAGCGATAACCTTTGATCCAAAGCCCAGGAACCAGTACCAGCTCTACGACTGCGCTTGTATAAACCCAAAAAAGAGGGTAGGGAATCATTGGCGGCATGATGGAAAGAAAAAACTTCGTATTCGTAAAATGACCAATACCACTTGATACAAACACAAAAGTCATAAAGACTAAAATAGCGGCCTCTAATAAGGTGCTGGGCAAACTAAGCTGTAATATCATTCGGCACCTTCGGTAATAAAAACACACCGCGTCATAACATCTTCTACCTTAACTATGGGCATCATCCTTTGTCAAGTTCTGCTGATGATTGCAGCTTATCTAACGCCATAATCACTTCTTTGTAACGCGCTTTCTTCTTAATACTATATGCCCTTTGCATGCAAAACATGGCTTTTGTATCGTTTTGCTTGGCTATATAAAGGCGTCCTAACAAATACCATCCTTGATGATCATCTGGATTGATAAGCAAGGCCTTTTCTATGCGCTTTATAAGCTTATCAGGCTCTTTTAGTAAATATTGGGCTTTCTTCGCTTCCGAAACCGATAACGATTTATGCCAGAGGATATAACGCCATGCGCCATAATAGCCATAACAGATACCGCAACAAATCAGACAAAGTGTGACACTAACGACCATATATATCCTGCTGGAAAACCGATCATTTGCTCTCATAAGGCTTTTAAGATACTCGCAATTTCTTTTTCGGTTGCTAGGTGTATGTGACCTGGCTTACTGCCTACGACCAGTGAAACTGGGCCATAGCCGATCCGAATCAAGCGATTGACCTTCATCCCAACGGACTCACAGATTCTTCTGACCATTCGGTACTTCCCAGTATACACAGCGACCTCAAACCAATTGTTTAATCCTGTATGCTGCCCAATAGGTTTTATGCTCTCAAATCGGCATAACTGACCATCTAGCACCACCCCCTTAAGGCATGCTTCTAAAGTTTGCTTGTTGTGCGCGCCAAATACCCTAACTTTATATCTCCTAAGCCAGTTTGCACTGGGGTGCATCATTTTGTTTGCATACTCGCCGTCGTTACAAAATAATAATAGACCTTCACTATTGATATCCAGTCGCCCTACCTGAATCCACCGCCCCTGCTTGGGTGGATCTATCGCTTCAAAAACGGTTGCTCTAGCATGTGTGTCACGCTTACTACAAATCTCACCAAGTGGCTTATAGTACGATAATATCTCAATCTTAGGCTTTGATATCGCCACCAGCCATGATCGTGTAGCATATGCAATCACATCACCATCTTGTACGCGATCGCCAAGCTTTGCTTTCTTTTTGTTTACCAGAATCAATCCCTGTTCAATCCAGACCTCGATTTGTCTTCTTGACGCTACATTTTGTGCTGCCAGGTACTTTTGGATGCGCACGGCTAGATCCTATTACTAAGGCTGATATCATAACACGATCATTCACATAGTAAATACTTCTTTCTTTTTATTATTTACTTACACCAACTTGTGTCGATGGCGCGAACTTTGTATAATAAGTTTGTTTTGATTGGGTTATTATCATGCAACCATTTTTCAACGTGCTGAGCGTAATCGCTTTTCTAGCTTGCTACTTCTTATACGATATTTACGTTGCTTCTCTCGCAGTTAGTGTCTTATCGGCCGCCCAGATGGTGCTTGATCTTATCGGCGCGCTGAGCATGACCGGTTTAGAACGGTTTAGTACATGGATGCTGATATTATGCGGTTTGGCAACTTGGTATTTCCATGACCCTATCTACCTCCAGTGGAAGGTTACCGTGCTGCATGCTATTTTTGCCACCCTGTTTTATGGGTACTATTACCTCCAGGGCAGTTCTTTTTTCACCCATATCATGAAAAGCCAAGCACTGCACTTGCCCGACCAAATTGGCAAAAAAGCGGATCAATTATTGGGCCATTTCATGATATCTATTGCCTGTGTAAACTATTTAGTATTCACCAACTGTTCTGAACAAACTTGGGTTTACTTCAAAGGCAGCATTTTCTTTTTGAATTTGGCCTATATGCTTATGCTCTCCTTTTTTCTAAGCCAACACGTTGTCAAGATAGAAGATGAACCATTGCAAACACGATAAAACCGCTACCGCAATCGATGGCTTATTACGTGAGGTTTTCAAGCCTGATACATTGATTGTGAAAAATAACAGTCATTTGCACAAAAACCATTCGGCTGCGCTTGCGCAACCCGAAAAAGGCCATTTTCATATTACCATTACATCCAGCGCTTTCAATGGATTACCCATGCTAAAACAGCATCGCATGGTTTACCATGCTCTAGAGCCATTGATGGCCAAAGTTCATGCCTGTGAAATAAAGGTTATCAACAAAAAAGTCGATTACTGACACTTGTCGATGGTATCAGAGATCTTCTCAAACCATTCTTTGTCATTGCTATAGCCTGTTACTCGACAACCTTCCTTTTCAACACCATCTTTTAGTACGATAAATGCTGGGACGCCAGATACAGGCTTGATTTTGTGCTCCGTAATCATTTTTTCCACATCTGCGCGGTCTGCTTCTTTTGCTGCATCCTTAAGAACTATATTAGGCAATTCCTGTTTATGAAATGATTTCGCCAAATCTTTATGCTTTGCATAGACTTCGTTGAGCCACTTAACACAATGTGGGCAAAAATGACTATGCACAACATACAGTGTGTTGTTCCCTGCTGCTATCGAGCCCAAGGGCATCAGCCAAGAAGACAAGACCAATATGGCGCTACTTGAAATAGTCAATACATTCATAAACGAAATCTCCTACAAATCAAAATCATTATCATCAAGCTCCGTGATGCTTTCCTTTCCTTTCTGGATGTTATCCATAAGAACCAACCTAATGCTCAAGACATGCGTAAAATAATATCTTGATACACCATTCGCTGCTTTCTTATCAAATGTTATCATTTTTACCCACATCCATGCAAGTAATCCATATGCCACCAATTGCAAATAGGCGCTGGCGATAGCACCTGCTTGCTCATGATCTTTGATCGCGTGCTGCATTAACCACATGCTGGCCGCTTTGATATCGTTGGTGATATCCCCTAAACCCTTAGCGTACAATGCATTGTCACACCCACTAGCCTCTTGCTGCATATCTGCGATAAGCTGCCGCATGGCATTTCCTCCGTCTTTCATCAATTTTCTACCAACGAGATCCAAGGCTTGTATTCCATTCGTCCCTTCATAAATCATGCTGATTCTTGCATCTCTATAGTACTGCTCCACGTTGTAGTCTTTCACATAGCCACACCCACCCAGTATTTGCATGCAAGTATCGATATTCGCCACACCGCGTTCAGAGCAAAAGGATTTGATAATAGGGGTGAGCAGTTCCAGTCTGGCTTGATCATCTGCCTTGGCGCTGTCGCCTAGCATTCCGGCATATACTACTAATGCTCGCATGGGTATATTCGTTGACTTCACTTCAAGCAATTGCCTTCTGATATCTGGGTGTACTAGAATAAGATCGGCCTCTTTGGTTGGATCGGATTTTTTGCTATTTAATGCTCTTGACTGCCTTCTCTCTTTGGCAAAGGCGAGCGCTATTTGATAAGCTGCTTCACTCAGTGCTAAGCCCGATACCCCAACACCAATACGGGCTTCGTTCATCATCACAAACATATTTTTAAGCCCTTGATTAGGCTCCCCAAGCAAATATCCTTTAGCGTTATCAAAGCTCATAAAGCAGGTTGGCGACCCATGTTGCCCCATTTTTTTCTCAAGTCCCGTGCAAAGAACCTTGTTTTTCTCACCATTCTCAAGATACTTTGGCACGATAAACATACTAATGCCTTTGCTTCCTTTAGGAGCATCCGGTAGTTTCGCTAGTACCAAATGGATGATATTATTCGTTAGGTTATGCTCTCCATATGTGATCCATATTTTATTTCCGCTAATCAAATAATGATCATCCACTGCTTGCGCTTTCGTTTTGATCAGGCCAAGATCTGTTCCACAATGTGCTTCCGTAAGGCACATAGTGCCTGACCACTCACCGCGGATCATTTTGGGTAAATACGTTTTCTTTTGTGCCTCAGTCCCTGCATACTCTATAGCTTGCGTGGCAGCTGGGGTTAACATAGGTCCGAGTGAAAAGGCCATATTCGCAGCGGCCATAAATTCCGCCATAGCTAAAATACTCACCATTGGCATATTGGTTCCGCCATACACTTCTTTTCCACCCATTGCGGCATATCCCTGCTCGACATACTGCTTATAAAGCTTATCAAAACCTGCGGGTAAAGTTACTTCGCCTGTCTCTTGATCCCATGTGCAGCCTTGCTCATCGGCTTTTGCATTGCGTGGTTGTAGTTCAGATTCGACAAATTTTGCTGCATTTTGCAATATCATTGCTACCGTATCGTAATCGTACTGCGCATGTTGCACACCCAACACCTTCATTAACTTGAGGTACTCCTCTACAGGAGCCTGATAATTTTTCATAATACTATTCCTTTAAAGCTCATTACTTATAGTCTATTTTGTCATTTTTCACACATTTTTTTTATTTGTCTTTTTTTAAAATAATCTTATCTTTATCTATCTAATCTATTATTCACCTCCTTCATTTTTTTCTAATACAAAAATATTATCGGTTCTTATAATAAGAATATTCTTTACGTAGACACAACCATGCAAAAAATATCAAAACCACCTATGATCTCTTTCATCTCAGCTATCGTGTTACTCGGTTCACCGACGTTTGCAGCGCCTGTTTTTGAAAAAACCAAATCTTCATCCAGTTATATGCAAAGTATTGGTCTTGCTCCTCTGCCAAAAGATGCCAATCCTTGGGTTTTCTCTCTTGGATGGAATGGGCTTAATACACAAAAGATCGGTCTTAAAACGACGACGTTAGGTGTTGGCTACCGCATAGAAAAAAACCTTCTAGCACACCTAGAAGCTGACTTATCTGGGAACTATCAATCCATCAGTGCACGTTATCTTCCTGATCACGGCTTAACCAGATTACAAGCGCTTCGTCATTATTTTTCTTTAGGTGCAACACGCTTAAAAATACACCATCCTAATAAAGCTAACTCGTACAAAATGCATGTTGGCCCACATATCGGTGTAGGAGTAGACCTTTCAATTGCACACAGCACGTGGTTGAATGCAGAGGTAAAAGCTATCGCGAAATCCAATAATCAACGACTGCAAGCCGATCCTACTGTGAAATTCGGTATCGTTCATAGCCTCTAATTCACAGGTAATCCAATACGCGCACCCATCTTGTTACACCCTATCGTAACATTTCGGTGCGCTGATGGATCCCTTTTAACGGTTTCTATTCCTAACTCCTAAATTTTTTATACTATCCTAATCTCGTTCGATACTATCGGCGTATCTTTTTCGGTCTCACACTCGTCCATCCCAACCTTTTTCCTCTCGTATCTCACATATTTTGCCTTTTTTGCTATCACGAACACTTTTTTTTTGCATATGCGACGCATGACTTTGCTGTGCTTACCCCACAGATGGATTTAGACAAGCTTACAGACAAATAAAATTTAATAAAAAAAAAGCACACAAATTTTTTTAATGCACTATACTTGCAGCAGTTAACCAAAAGGAGCCTATTATGTCAAATAAAGATTTCGATCTTAACCAAGTTTTCAACTCTGTTCGTTCTACGATCAATCCGGAATATGCTATTCCTGAGGAGAAAGCCAAACACCCTGTCAACTTTCGTACATTGCGTCTTAAAAAATTGATTGGCGATATAAAAACCCGCCAAGCTACACTAACTGAAGACATTACCAAACTTGACACCCAACTAGCAGCACTGCTTGAAATCATTCAACCCTACCTTGATGAGGAAAGCAAGGTCTCAGACGAGGAAATTAAAGCGGCCGATGAAGAAGATAAAAAAGCTGAAGCTACAAATGAAGCGGATAAATCTTCAGATAAATCAGAGGAAGCTGATAAAAAAGATGGTTGATTGGCCAATGACAGCACAATACAAAATACCTAGCACATGCAAGTTCTAGGTATTTTCTTTTGTTGGTCTTGAAATTCCACCTGCTTATTGCATTGGCTACCATCATACACTATTTTAATCTTAATCAGTATCTAAGGAACCATCATGTCTAAACAACCGCGGAGAACAGAAGAAGATAGCCTGGGCAAAGTTTCTATTGCCCAAAACGCCATTTGGGGAGCACAAACCCAGCGATCTCTCACCAACTTCAATATCGGTAATGATAGGTTACATAAACGTTTCATTCATGCCTTTGCACAAATCAAACGTTGTGCTGCTATGGTCAATCATGATCATGGACTGATTAATGAAAAGCAAAAGCAGTTAATCGTCCAAGCGGCAGATAGGATACTATCCGGTGATGTTGACGATGCATTTCCTTTGAAAGTTTGGCAAACAGGTAGTGGGACCCAAACCAATATGAATGTTAATGAAGTGATCACCAACCTCGTAAATCAATCACTTGACCAACCACTTGGATCAAAATATCCTATTCATCCCAATGACCATGTTAATCGATCACAATCTTCTAATGATACTTTTCCAACGGCTATGCATATGGCTTTTGTTGAACATATTCATGCTGAACTTCGGCCAGCACTTGTTCGGCTACGTAATAAACTTGGCGAAAAAAAGGTAGCATTTGCCAATATTATTAAAATAGGTCGAACCCATATGCAAGATGCTGTGCCTGTCACACTTGGCCAGGTTTTTTCTGGTTTTGAAGAGCAAATTAACATTAGTATACAACAACTTGACCAGTCTTTACCGGCTTTATATCAGCTTGCAATTGGGGGCACTGCCGTTGGCACAGGTCTTAATGCTCCCAAATCATTTTCTGTGGATATGGCCAAAGCCATTGCTGAGCAAACCGGTCACGCTTTTATCACCGCTGATAACAAATTTCAAGCACTTAGCGCCCATAATGCTGCGTGCGCTCTGAGTGGCTGCCTGAAAAGTTTAGCTGCTAGTCTATACAAAATGGCCAATGATATTCGTTTACTTGGCTCAGGTCCCCGTTGCGGTATTGGGGAACTGATACTTCCTCAAAATGAACCCGGCTCCTCGATTATGCCTGGTAAAATAAATCCAACGCAATGTGAGGCGCTCTGTATGGTTTGTATCCAAATCTTTGCTTGCGATTATGCTGTAGCTTTTGCGAGCTCACAGGGACACTTTGAACTTAATGTTAATAAGCCTGTTATCGCTTACAATTTACATCATGCTATGGATCTTGCAAGCGCTTCCATACACAGCTTTATCGATCACTGCTTAGATGGATTGGTGGCCAATGAAGTTGCTATCTCTAAAAACCTAAAAAACTCTTTGATGCTTGTAACAGCACTAACGCCAGTTATCGGCTATGATAAAGCCACAGATATTGCTAAAAAAGCACACCAAGATGGTACAAGCCTGCGTGAGGCTTGTCTAGAATTAGGGTATTTATCTGCCGAAGATTTCGATCAAGCCATGCATCCGAAAAAAATGATCGACCCTAAATAACCTTTTTTATTTCTCAAATTCAATGCTCATCTCATAACCCGTATACTTTCTGATATTAATAACACCGCAATCGAGTATTAGGTATTGACCTTTTATGCCCAGTAAGATCCCACTAAAGCAAGGGGTTTTATCAATATTTATCGACTTCACTTTTTCAAGATATCGATGTACGGGATAGTAAATTGGTATTGGCTCACTCTGATCTAAAAGGTCTTCTGGGGGCTGCTCTTGCCACAAAGCATTATTGCTAATAAAATTCTTGATATCTGCCGCCTCTCTAAATTCCACAGCTTTTCTTTTAAAATCGTCTAAGATCGAAACAGAAGCCAGCATGTTTCGCCAGTTGGTTTTATCGCCAATGACTTTCGCCATTGCTACTTCTAAAATACCTGACTGGTAGCGGCTCGTAACGCGATAGAGGGGCATCGCACAAACCGCCCCTTGATCATACCAGCGTATGGGTATATTTTCCTCTCGAGTTATCCCGACCTTTAGAGATGAGGTCTGTGATAAATAAACGATATGGTTTTGCATGCAGTGCTTCTCGCCCCAGGATGGCTCTCGGCATGTTCCCTTATGGTAATGGCATAACTCAGGCTTCATTATACATAGATCGCATGCAGCTAGCTTTCGAAAACAATTATAGCAGTATCCTTGATTAAAACTCTTTTTGATGGCTTGTGCGCAATGCACACACTGTATTAACTTTGAAAAAGTCATGGTGCACTTTTTTCCAATCTTGTCATTGAGTGGCAAGGTCTGGCCGTTGGCTATACTAAGATAATACTGTAGTGGGTTTTGCGTCTCGATTTTCATTTTTCTTAAAAATCCACTTAACATCGCATTCACGTTTTTAAAAATTTATTATCTTGCGTTTATGAATACTTTGCAAGCATGACTTGTACTTGATGAACCCTATTATATCTATTATAATGTTTTTACGTTATGTATATTCAGGAAATTATGAAAAAATACTTGTTTGCATTAGCTATCACATCTGTTATTGCCTATACCCCCACCCCAAATGTCTTTGCCCAGGCACAAATACAAAGTAGCTATTGGCAGTCCAGCTCTACGAAGACAACCAAGAAACCACTGAAAATTTATGCGGAGCCCAATCTTAAGTCTAAATCATCTGGGACCGTTGCTATTGGCGAAAATTTCTCCGTCAAGGCCTATGACTGGGTTAAGGTGTCTACTTCAGATGGTAAAATCACTGGTTGGGCACTTGCTAAGGATGTTCAAGACCATATTAATAGCGTTGCAAGCCAGTCCT
>CAXGBK010000036.1:0-2331 GCA_964008345.1 uncultured Coxiella sp. | reverse complement strand
TTTTTGATGCAGGTCCTAAGGGCAGACATTTGTTTGCTCTTGCGTTCGCGAACGCGTTGCGATTTCTCAGCTCGGTATTTTGCTTGTGGGGAATTGGCCATAATTTATTCATTCATAGTGTAAGAAAAAGCATTATACATAATAAGAGGTCTCGTTGCAAGCACATAGTCCCAACACAAAGAAATCAAAATGACTTTAACTAAACCTGTAGTGCTTGGTCTGGGATGCAGCGACAATTCTTGCATCCTCGCTAAGGAAAGTCTTAATATCGAGAACTTGGCAAGAATGTTCTTTGGATCCATTAACATAGACAACTTTGTCGGCGCCAGAATGCGCAATTTCATCAAGGCTATGGAGTATTTCAAAGTATTTTACGTGTTTCTGCTTCTCTAGGTACGCTTTGATCGTTTTTGACAGGAAGTTGTTTTTGTTAACATCAAGCCCTTCTCGTACTTCATCTACAAAAATAGTTACCGGCTGGTCAACATGTTCAGCAATAGCAAGAAATAACGCAATAAGGATTGCTTTCCTTTCCCCGCCGGATCCCTTGTAGAGCTTAGGTTTGTTGAGGTGTTCTAGTTTCTGAGCATTGCTAAGAGTGGAGAAGGTTTCTTTAGACTCAGTCAAGCCGTTGAATTTTAGCGCATCGAGATAAAATAAAAGGCTCGCTAATATCTTGTTGTATTCGACGATCGAACCGTTTGTATCGACAATATTCCTTCGACTAAATATACTGGCAACGTTATAGTCCGCAACAGAAATATCGGTAGGTATATTGTCCTTATTCGCAGGCTGTTTGAAAGGCCAGTAATAGTATAGCAGAGCTTTTGCGTCACCATCGGCAATAAAATCTGGCAGGTCTTCACACTGCGAAAGCGATAGTACCGTAAAATTCTTCTCGCTCTCAGGACTTTGCGCATAAGTATTATCCATCGCTTTTTGTAGTGTGGATTTTCCGGCCCCATTTTTTCCGACTACAATAAAATGTTTGTCGTCTGCTTGCATCGGGATCTTGTAGTCTCTAAAGAGCTTATCGTCTCTATCTGTTATACGTATATTTAACTGTTCTAACTGTTCCTCAGAATGATCGCGACTTGGGTCTACAGTGGTAGATATAGTGGACTTGAATTCCAGCGTTTCACGCTTATCTGGGTCGTCTTGTACAGGTTTAATAATATTTCTTCGGCATGCCTTTAGTTGATGATAGCCTGACTCCAAGATTTGGAAGCTAGCATTGCCATTCATACACCTCGAAAACAGAGACGATATACTAACTAAAGCGCCTAGAAGCAAATTGAACATAGTGTAGTCGGCTATTATTCCAGTTACGTATAGTGGATAGACAAAGAGGACGGCAATAAATGGTCTAGACAGCTGATCAAGTGCCTTACTTAGAAAGCCTGTGGCAGATTGATAGAAATAATACAGCTCTATGTTTCTTCTATTTTTTTTATTAAGCGTTTCGCAGTTTACTTGAGATATCAGTGAGGAATTAGGGAGGTGCTGTAAGTCAAGATTTTCTTGATCGGTCAAGTTGACGAGAAGGCGATTGGTGGCATTTTGTGAATCGTTCATGTAAGTATTCATATCGCGACTCAAACACAGCCCAAGTTTTACAACTAACAAGCTGGCGCCCGCAGTATACAAAGCAGGCGCTAACAAATTGTTTGTATAGATAACTTGGATAGCAGGAAGTAGTACCGGTAGGGCGATGGCTGATAACAGTGCCAGTGTTCCAAGCATTTCTATATAATACATCATGCTATCGAGCTTCGTTGTTAACATCGGTTCTTTTGGCTGTCGTTGACTTTTTTTAAGTAGGTCTTGCCCTCTAGGATGGTGAATGCACTGGATGAGTTGTGATTGGATAGCTTCTTTAAAATATATATAATAGAGTCTGCTTGCCCAATCTGCTGATATTTCAAGTGCAGAAGACAGCAGCAAACAAGATGCATAGAGCGGTAATTGTCCTACAAGTGGTAGCCGTTTTAGCATGGATTCATTCCATCGTGTAATGCAGTACTGGAAGGCAAGATAAGATGTTTTGCTGAGCCCTTCAAGAATAGCCCAACGAAAAAACCGTGCGCGCTGCCCGTACTCACAAACAAATCGCCAGTAATCAGGAAGATAGGCGGTGAAGAAAGTGACAGGGTTCAAAGGCGTGACATGCTTATTGGGGGTGCTTGTAGATTCCTGCGACTCGGCTAGGCCTTGCTTGGCTTTTTTTGATCTTCTAGAGTCTGCCTTGACGCTAGGTTTTCTGGACGGTTTTATACCCAGTAAACGTGAGATTCTAAACCATAATCTTCGTGAAGAGATCGCTGTTTTTTG
>CAXGBK010000035.1:0-2441 GCA_964008345.1 uncultured Coxiella sp. | reverse complement strand
GGCGTTAATAGGAACGCTAACCATGCACCTACCAGAACATCGCTAACATAGTGCCATGTTAAAATAACACGACTGGTGGAGACCAATGTAGCAAATACCAATAATCCCGCCCGACAATAAGGAAAACAGGCACCCAGCGCAAAGGCAAAAGCAAAAACCACTGCGGCATGCCCTGATGGAAAAGACATATAACTCGGGTTAAAACGAAAAATATCTGGAAAAAAACCATACATACCAGACAAAAAGTACAAACCAGGTCGTGCCCTACCGCATAAAAACTTCAGCACAAAGGAAAGCACCCCAATCGTTGCCACATTCATACTAATGAAAAACCATTTCCTCTGCAAATCGTACTGACTTTTACGAAAAAAACAAGCCAAAAGCCCCATCAAAACGATATACCACTGTGGCTCACCAAGTGCATCTACCCAACTAAAAGATGATTTCCAACTACCAAAATCCGGATGGTATCTAAAATACTCAGCCAATCGCACATCCGCATAGATCATCAACGTAACAACACACAGCGTTCCAAAAAATAGACAAAGGGCCGTTGAAATATAAGAATCTATGCGCATGTAAATTAAGCCATATCCAATGCCGATACTTTATAAAAATCGTAATACCATGCAACCAAATGCTCTACACCTTCTTCTAAACTTGTATAGGGTTTATAGGAGAAATCACGCATCATATCCTGCATATCAGCACAAGTAGCATACACTTCCCCTACCCGCATGGGTTCAAACTGTTTAATGGCTTGAGAACCCGTGACATTCTCAAGCGTTTTGATAAAGTCCATTAAACGTATCGGTGTTCCATTGCCGATATTATAAACCCGAAACGGTGCAGACGACGCATTGGGTTTTGGATCACGCCACGACCAATCATTATTCGCAACCGGCGTAGCATCTAGCACCTTTAAACAACCTAAAACGATATCATCTATATACGTAAAATCCCGGAGCATATCCCCATGATTAAAAACTTTAATCGGTTTTCCAGCTAGGATATTTTGCAAAAACAGCATCGGAGCCATATCAGGACGACCCCATGGCCCATACACGGTAAAAAATCGTAATCCCGTTACCGCTAGACCAAAGTTATGGCTATAACAATGCGCCAGGAGCTCATTAGACTTTTTCGTTGCAGCATATAGCGATACGGGGTGATCACAGGCATCTTGCGGCGCATAAGCATCACGACGACTCGCCCCATAAACAGAGGAGCTGGATGCATACACAAGCTTCTTTACCTCATGATGACGGCATCCCTCTAAGACATTCACAAACGCTGTAATATTATCATGGATGTAATTATGGGGCTTTTTAAAACCATACATCACACCCGCTTGCGCTGCCAAATGGCATACTGCGTCGAAATGTTCATAAGCAAATAACTGTGTCATGGCTGATTGATCCGCACAGTCGAGTTTAATAAACCGCAAGTTAGGGTATTTGTGCGAGCCAATATAGACACCTTCAAGCAAAGAATCTACAATCCCAAGATCCCGCAGTCTCGCATATTTCAGTTGTGGATCATAATAAGCATTAAGGTTATCCACCGCAACGACCGTATCACCTCTTGCCAGCAAAGCCTTTGCAACGTGATATCCAATAAATCCGGCAGCACCAGTTAACAGCACTATCATAATAAGCCCTTAAATCATGCACAAATTATACGGTGACTGCACAAAAAACACAAGACGGATAAGCACGAATCTATGCTAATACTTATCAATCGTCTTTCATGACCCAATCGCTAGTCCAATCTGCCGATACCAAGGAGATCGCGCCGACTCTATTCCTACTGGCATGCTGCGGCGCATCAAAGCTATATTTAGTACTATAGTCAGTCAAATCACTGACCGCACTAACATCGCTAAAGTCAACAACAGGAGCCCCGTCCTCATTTGTACCATTCACATAAAATCCTGCATAACCTGCTTGTAAGCTGGAAACAATGGGTGAAAGACTCACAACCACTGCCGGACTAATAGCAGTATTAGCGTTATCTGATTTATTATCCTCCCAATAACCTGCAAATAGCGAATCTGAATCCGCAAGGTCACCTGTTATGGCTATCCCTTTCGCCTGTATTTCTTTCAAATTTGCCGCTGTCGTTGCACCTGCACCATTAATGCTAAACAATCCATTTGCCCCTGTCCCTGCTGAAACGACGCTATTGTACAACCTAAACTGGGTCGAATTAAGAAGGTCAATCTGCTCATAGTTAGCACTATTACCCGCAATCAAAGTTGCATTAGCAATAACCGGTCCCGTTACAACGTTTTCACCATCATACGCAGCAGAATTAGCAGAAACCGCATTATTCCATGACTGAATAACCGATGCGTCACTGGATGGAACATCAACTTTAGAGCGATCAATAATCAAGTACTGTATACCACCGGTGTAACCCTGATTGGCAAACAGACTTGT
>CAXGBK010000034.1:0-14869 GCA_964008345.1 uncultured Coxiella sp. | reverse complement strand
GATAGATGGATGAGGGCTTGAAAGGAAGATGCTTAGTCATAAATATCTTGGTTTTTCTTATTGTGTTTAACATCAATTCAAAAGGCGTATAAAGGCCTGCAATCAAACCTGAAGCGATTGTATAGATTTTGGTTGTAGCAACCCAAGGTTTTTGTGCACGCAGCACCTTTTTGTGAATCGATAACATAAGGTTTTGTATGTACAGTTGAGATTGTGTGTAGGTGCTTGATATGGCTTTTGTGGCAGAAATTAACTTTGATTTTAGAAGCTTTAGTACTTTTTCTAGTCTTTTCATGAATTTATCCTTTGTTTCTAATTGCAGCTATTCTACTTCTAATAGCTGGTATAAATCAAATAAAATAGCACGGTTTTCCATGAAAAAAATATTTTTTAATAGGAATATAAGAAAAAATGAAGATGTACGTCTTTATGCAAGACCGATTTGGCCAACAGTCTCAGTAAATGAGGATGGCTAAAAAGTATTAAAAAAGAAAAGCCCAGCTGAGCTGGGCTTCCCAAATCTAGATGGATGGATCTTTAGACTTCGTTACTGGGTACCCCTCTCTGTTCCGGTGTTAGCATTGGCGCAGAACCGCCCGGCTCAGAGAATATACCTATTTTGCTGACGTCTGCATCATCACCAGCCGCTGATTGACTCTCAAGAGCTGCTATTTTCTGCCCTAAGTTTCTCTCAACTTGCTGCAACTTTGCTTCTTGGCCTGCTAATGCTTGCTCATAAGTTGCTTTTAGGGTCGCTAATGCTTGCTCATGATTTGCTTGTAGGTCCGCTAATACTTGATCATGTGATTCTTTTTGGGCCGCTAATGCTTGATCTAGTTTTACTGATTTACTCCTCGCGCTAGCCGATGTAAACATACCTCCTGCGCTCTTCTCCCTTAAAGCAGCAATTTCCGCAGTTAACTTATCCACTTTAGCTTGCTTTGGAGCATTTTCAACTTGTTCTTTTAATCTACCAACTTCAGCAAGGGCCTCATCCTTGGCTCTCATAGCTTGACCCAACATTGTTTGCTGCTCTTCAGAAACTTCAGTCTTACTGGAAATTTCTAGCTTCAAAGCAGCAACTTCTGCACTTAACTTCTCCAAATCAGTTTGCTTTGGAGCACCTGCAAGTTGTTCTCTTAAACTAGCAGTTTCTGCAATGGCATCATTCTTGGCTCTCACAGCTTCATCCAACTCTGTTTGATGATCTGCAGGTGCGTCAGTATTGTTAGCAGCTGCTACCTTCTCTTCTAACTCGGCAATTTTTGCAACGGCATCATCCCTTGCCTTCTCAACAGCCTCAATTTCTTGCTGATGGGCTTCAGAATCTGTGTTACTCTGATTATCTGGATCTGTATGCGAGCTAGCAGCACCTTTAGGGAGTGAATCCTTGACTTTATCAGCAGCCTTGAGTTGTTCCTGTAGCTTTTCTAGTTCTCCCTTTAGATCACTAACTCTCTCTTGGGATTCTGTACCGGATTTCTTACTCTGTTCTAATTCCTTTTTTAATGAAGCAAGCTCTTTTGACAGCTCGTCATCAGATTGCTTGGCCGTTTTTGTTTTGTCGCCTTTTTTGGCGTCATTCCCTGTTGCGCCGGTGTCTTTATTAGGTGTTTTTTTAGCTATAAAGGCGGTGTGAACATAGGAAAGAGGTAATGTCAGAAGCGCAGTAAGAGTTGAGATAATGCTGATTATTGCAATTGTAAGCTTGTATGGTTCGATGTCTTTCCATACAGCAGCCCATGCCTTTTTGTAGGCGGTCATTGCATTAGTGTGGAATCGGTGGGACGTTTTAAGAAAAAAACCCGTATCGCTGTTTGTCATGTTAGCTGCCATCTCGTGCTCCTAATTGTAAATGTAACAAAATAAGCATAGACCTTTTTCGGTGTAATATCAAGGTTGATAGTGCGCATTTATAACAAATCTACAAAACTGTTTTTTTCAGCATCAGTAGGCTTTTGCAATAAATGCCAATTGCCCTTGCATAGAAGGCGTGAATGTCGCAGGGGCTGATAGTTCCCATCCATTTATGCTTGTATCTAGTAAGCAGCGTATACTGGCTTTATAGCGTTCAGCCAACATTTGTTCCACCTCAGCATCTTCATGCCAGTATATACAGGCAGCGCCTGAACCTTTTGAGAAAACCTGCGCAACCTCATCAGCACTTTTACATAACACTATAGCACGATCAAGTCGATCCTTAGCCCGTTGCAATAATGTTTGTTGCACAAGATCGAGTTCGGGTATGACCGTTTGTATAAAATCCTGTAAGCTCGTGGTTTGACGATCACGGTAGGCTTTTGTGCGCAGCGTGAAAGTGGCACTTTCCTCTGCCAGCTCTCTTGCGCCAATCTCTACCCTAATGGGGACACCTTTTTTAACCCATGACCAATTCTTTTCTCCACCTGAACATGTGCGAGTATCAACATGTACACGAAGCGACTCCCCATGATAACTGGTAGCATGTAAACTTTCTTGGATCATTTTACAATACGCAATTAGCTTATCAGGATCGCTTTTTTTATTGAAAAGGGGGATAATAACCAGGTGATAGGGGGCAACTCTAGGTGGGACAATAAGCCCATCATCATCTGCGTGGGACATGATAAGCGCACCTATCATGCGGGTGGTAACGCCCCATGATGTAGTGTAGACATATTGACTCTTGCCATGCTCATCTTGATAAGTAATGTTACTGCCCTTGGCAAAGTTTTGCCCGAGGAAGTGCGACGTTCCTAATTGCAACGCTTTATTGTCTTGCATCAGTGCTTCGAGCGTGTAAGTGTTAACAGCCCCTGGAAAACGCTCGTTCTCCGATTTATTTCCTGATATAACTGGTATAGCCAATACGTCTTCACTAAATACGATATACATATTGAGCATACGTATCGTATGATCTTTTGCCTCGTCTGCAGACGCGTGTGCAGTATGGCCCTCCTGCCATAAAAATTCAGTCGTTCTAAGAAACAGCCGTGTTCGCATCTCCCAGCGCACGATGTTAGCCCACTGGTTTGTTAATAGCGGTAGGTCACGATAAGATTGTATCCACTTCGCAAA
Organism: uncultured Coxiella sp.; assembly: GCA_964008345.1. Lineage (GTDB taxonomy): Bacteria > Pseudomonadota > Gammaproteobacteria > Comchoanobacterales > Comchoanobacteraceae > CACBGS01. The sequence goes on along the minus strand of CAXGBK010000034.1, from coordinate 11,812 downwards.
CAAGGCCCCAATCATGGTTTCAGAAGTAGGCCTAACAACAAGTGGTTCATCAAGTTTACCTGAGGGCACCAGTTTCCCTTCGTCGTTCTGAACCAATTTACTGTGCGTAACCACAGCGCATTCTTTAGCGAATCCAGCAACGTGCTCCGCTTCTTTTTCAAGGAATGCTAGTGGTATAAACATCGGGCAATACATGTTTTCGTGGCCGGATGCTTTAATTTGGGTATCTAAATGCTTTTTCATGGCCTCCCATATCGCATAACCGTATGGCTTGATAACCATGCATCCCCTCACCGGAGCCGTTTCAGCAAGATCGGCTGCTTGTATAACTTGCAGGTACCATTCAGGATAGTTTTCTGTGCGGGTGGGTTGTATTGCTGTCTTCATTTGTGCGCCAAAATAGGTAGAATATAGCATAAAAATACGTCTTATGCCAGCATGTGTGGACGATGGACACGCCACGATAAGGTGTTTATTTAAATTTTGGATGTTTCTACTTCTGGTTGCAGGTACTCTAACCAGTTGAGGTAGCCCTGCAAAGATAAAGCAAGGTAGCAAATAGAAACCATGCCATTCGCTATGAATCCATGGGAAATATAGACATAAGCATTAATCACATTATAAAAGCACCAGGTATACCAGTTTTCGATTTTACGATGGGTGGATAGCCAAAGCGATAGACAATTAAGAGCGATCAGCAGTATTTCCTGTGGCTTTTGCATAAAATATGGCCCAAAAGGTGCCAAATAATAGGTTAACCACAGCCCTATTATAAAAAGGTAGAGGTGCGCTTTACGGAAATCATGCCAACTGGTCCGATAAGTTCTATGTGGATGTTGCTTATCAAGGTCTTGCCATTTGAGCCAGCCATAGAATTGCACAAAAATCTTCGCAAGGTGCATCATACTTTTGGCATAAAACTGCATACACCAAAAGTTATAGAAGCTCATCATACAAGCGAATGAAGCAACCACCCAATTATACGGGGAATTCATAACCAGTAAAATAACCGAAAGCAATCGAATAGCGGCAGAGAAAAGATCGTAATAAAACATAAAAGACCATTCATAATTAAGATATTATAACATATTTTATCTTCTTCGTCCTAGATCTTAGGAATAATGTCTGTTGGGAATTTATAATAACGTAAGATTTCGGATGAAAAAGGGCTCATACTTTCATGACTTTGTAGTTCAAGCTCTACCACATGTTGATGCCACTTAAAGGCTACACTAAAGCGGTCTTGCGAAAAGCGACGGTCAATTGCCTTATATAGGAGTCTTATCAATGCCCACTCTCCTTCTCCTGAAGCAATGGTGATCACTTCTTGGTTATCAAGCTGCGCCATAATACGAACCGTTTGGTCCGGATAGGGCCATTTTAAACTGACAGCTTGTGGTTTTACGACATCGATGGTCTGATTGGAATCGCCCTGTGCTATAAATATTTTTTTGATACCATTGGAGCTATGACGATAGCGCGCTATTGCTTCAAATGTTGCCGTGTCACTACCGTTAGGAAAGTACATAGCCTGAATCACTGTGTGACTCATGATGGTAGATAGCAATAAATCATTGGTGATAAACGGCTGACCACAGATTTTCTTCCAAGTAAGGCCTTGGCTACCTCGTTGAAGAAAAGGTTGCAAATAGGCGTTTATAAATTTCGTAAGTTTGCCAGATGGTGACATGTATTGCTCAAATAGATGGATATCAACTTCGGTAGAGGAGGCGCTGTTAAACGGGAAATACTTGGCAATATCATTATGGAAAGGTTGGTAGATATCATCATGCCAGTGTTTATTAATATGGTTTGCTGCTAGGTGTCGCACTACATCCCAAAAGGACTGTAATAACGTTAAACGAATGGGATCCATATTTGCATGATGGGTGAATATACGTTGTAACTTGGGGTCTTCCATTATATCCTGAATCCATAAGAAGGCTTGTTGCGAAGGATTAGGGTGGTTGTGAATGGAGCTAGCGGCGGATTCCAGATGGTCTAAGAGTATTGCAAGCTTATCGATATCTAACCGATTAAAACCTTCAATAACAGCTGCTAATTTTTTACTGGAATGGGTGGTTTTTGGGATATTTTTCAAGATAGCTCGGCTACGAGCGACCCGCTTTTGGATAGCGTCGTATAATGGGTTTATCTTTTTATGCATATATCTAATTTTATCAATATATTCTGTAAAATCCTGTGGTCTATTTACAGAGAAGCTAATAGACTTTAGGCTTTTTATTTCTTCCAGTATAGCTTTTTTCGACCAGGAGTCGATCACAGTCTTTTTGCAGGTTTCTAGGTTAATAAAATCGTGCCATGGTACAAAATTAGATAGCCTGTCTCTTAAGTCACATGCCTTTGCAACGATCGGTTCATAATTTTGGAAGTCCTTCACAGTGTTTGTTGTAGCAGATGCCATATATTGATCTAGAAAAAAATTGAGAATCGCCCGATCGCCTAGTTGATACAGAAATCTCTGCATCGACAGAAGAGGTCTTTGCATTTCTTTTGGGAGGTTCGATGGTTTATTAGATAGTAAGCGATCTTGGATTTGCTTATCAATATTGATGGCCGGAAAGCGCTGTGAAGGTAAAAATGACGCATCTGGCTGAATTTGATCGGTCATAACCAGTAAAGATAGCGTCAAGTTTATACACGCTTGGGGATTTTTACGGCAGTTCACCAAATAAGAATCCACCTTCTTAGCTAGCATATCCCAAGACTCGTGAAGATCCTGCTCCGTTCTATAGGAGGGTGCTGAGCGGTAGATACTTAGTGTGTGCGTAGATTGATTAACCAGCCTGAAGAGTACCTCAGACGGTTTTACATTCCCACGCTGCCAAAGAATAGCCTCGTTCCTACGGATAGTTCTCGCAACACTATCAGGGTCTTCGACAAAATCTTGTGCGAAAAGTGGACGGATAAGCTCCCTAACAGGAACCAACTGGTGAACAAGACATGAACAGAACAGGGCGAGCCCAAGAATGATTGTCAATGTGGATTGAGAAGGACAGAAAATATAGCTTTTTTTGATCGATTTCAGTACGTTTTTCACAAAGCACGGTTGTTGAATATTAGATGGGGATGGATCATGAAAGCCGGATTGTGGAAGCAATTGGGCAGCATTTAGTTGGGTAGTCGAGATGCTCCGACTGCTTGTGTAAAATACACCAAAAAGAGCGGTTCTTGCCGTGATTTTTGCAACAAGCTGGCTTAGGTTAGCTTGGATGAGATAGAAAGATTCTTGAAAAGCGTGAAGCTTTGCTGTATCGGAGGTGGTCGCATTGTCGGGTTTTTTTTCTAAAACATAGAGCAGATAATTTTCTAAATCGTGTGTAAAGTCAGATATTTTGTCAGAAATATTGGCATTTTCGTGATTTTTTAATGTGAAACCCAATACTTTTTCAAAGTCAGTGATATCCATATACTGAAAAAAGTAGTCAAATCCTAATAACTTATCTAGGTTTGTGATAATCAAATAAATAGGAGTAGCTGGGGATAAGCGACTAAAGGTTGTGATTTGGTTACTGATCTCATCAAAGACAGCCGAAGGATGATCAGGAGATGTATTCTGTAAACTTGTAGCGGATATTGTAACCAGTACACCGTCAAAGCTAGGATATTGAAAATACCAGCCGACGCTGTAGATTAAATTACGCCACATTTTGGTCAACCGAGCAGAAGAGGTAGTCTTGGAGAGTATATTAGGGGCAAGGATGCTACACTCTAAATAATGGGCGTGCTCTCTTTCCCACCACTGTTGAGAGACGATGATGTTATTTCCAGTTGACGTTTCTCCAAGACTTTTCGCCCCAGCCTGTGTCAGAAAAGAGGATTTACCGCTATTTTTATAACCAAGAACAAGAATTATCTGCTGTAAATGGAACGTTTTGGTGAGTATTTTTTTGTAGGTGTGTCGCCAGTTTCGAACGAGCGACAATCTATTGAGAACCAGCTTTGCCCAAAACTTTTCATCGGTATATTCTGACATAGTCCATTGAATATGGGAAAGTAACACCCATGATAAATAGGTTAAACTAAGTTGACATGACCAGTACGCTATCGTATTTTGTAGTGAGGTACTAACATTAAGCCAAAAAGAACACATGCACCCCAAAGCCAAAAGGGTCGGTAGTGCACATAAATACCAGGATGCTGCTTTCCTATAGACGGTGGTTAGAAATAGCATGAGTAGGGATAAAGGGATAGTACCTGCAGACAGGAAAGTGCAAATGCCATGCCTGTTACAAAAGCACAACCTAAGCTATAATGGCCAAATAACCTGTTAGTAGGTGCTGTCTGACAAAATATCTTTGCAGAGATCGCATAGTAATTACAGGGTCCCTTCCTAGATGTGAACAGTTGATAAATAGCATGCTTTACGCAGGCCAACTGATAAGCACTTTTCTGGGTTGTGTTAGGAAGTGGTTGCAAAACGAGTAGGTATAAACATGTTAAGCAGTGTCCGTCTGAATCAATGCTAACTAAGAATTTTGAAAGGGTTGATACATAATCAATATAATCGGCAACAGAAGTTGGCTTTAATTTTTGGATCACATTTTTGGAGTTATAGTTAAGCTGAAGGTATAACCATCTGTTCATAACCATCAATAGGCCCTTTTTGGATGTATGATTTACCAGATTTTTGTGGATAGATTGTTGCCATAATCCAAGCTTTCTTTCTAAGCTAGTAAGGTAGGACGTGTTCTCCGGGTTTAGTTTAACTTGATAAGCTGCATGAATGCAGGCGACTGTCGCAGAAGTAAGGCCACAGTCGAATGTATTGGATATCGCACTGGCAGTATCATTAAGAACACCAGTAAGATTCGATTGGTACGTTTTTCTACGTGCTACAGATAGCATGTAATTCTCCATTCTCTAAATTCATTTGCAAAATGATACGCGAAATAAAAAAAATTTGAAATGGCCATTGGCAAATAATTTGGTAATCCTATGTAGTTATTAATAATTAAACTGCACAAGGGGTGAAGAAATACTAAAGTCTTGGCGTGAGCTAGGTAATTTGGTGTAAAAACAATAGTTTTTAGTGGCTGATATGGCAAAAGAATACGCTTGCCTTTCGTGGGTTTCTTAATTAGGCAAGATCATCGACCATAAGCTTTCTTTGCGTGAGTGCCAGATGGAGTGTGTTGTCATTAAGGTGCTCAAGCTCAGAGCCAACTGGTACGCCAGTAGCAAGCCGAGTAGCACGAATATGTTTAGGCAGGTATTCGGTGATATAGCTAGCTGTAATCTCACCCTCGATAGTTGGATTGGTTGCGAGAATGACTTCCTCAAAGCCTTGTTCATCTACCATGGACAGGAGTTTCGGAATGCCTAGTTCCTCTGGTCCAATTCTATCAATAGGTGATAAATGGCCCATTAGTACAAAGTAGAGTCCTTGATAGATACCCGTTTGTTCGATCGTCATCAAATCGGCAATGGATTCAACAACGCATAGAATGTTTTGTTCTCGCTTGGGGTTCTCACAGATAGGGCAAAACGTTTGTTCACAAAAGTTTCGGCAGCGTTGGCAGTGTTGCACCTTTTCAAGGCAGTCCATCATGCATTGTGTCAGTTGATGCGTTTCCGACCTTTTTTTTTGTAACAAGTAAATAGCCATACGTTGCGCAGACTTAGGGCCGACACCTGGCAGAATAGTCAGTTTTTGAATTAGGGCTTGGAGAGATGGCGTTATAATGGACATTTAGTTTAAATCATCGGGTTCATTACTTAATTCCGCTGCCATTGCGAGTAGATCGTTCTGCTGTTTGGCTTCAGCACGCTGTTTGGCCATATTAGCTGCGGTAACGATATCAGCACAGACTGCGGTGATATCGAGCTGCTGCTCAGAAGGATCAACTAAAACTTTCAGTAGATGACCATCTCCATTAACCGTGACTTGCACCCCCTCATGTTTGGCATGGAAATGTTCATTGCGTAGATCGTTTTCAATCTCAGCCATACGAGATTTCATGTGTTGTGCCTGCTGGATAATACTAGGCGGTCCGGAAGATGGTTTGCTCACAGTAAATCATGCTAAAACAAAAATCATAGCATAGTATAAAAACGTTTTGTAGCATGCAAAAGTAAAATAAGCATGCATGATAGGAAAAAGACAAAAGCTATGCTAGGATAATACTCATGAAAGCATGGCAGAAAAGAGATGTAGCGATAAGGCAACGAAAAATTATGCCTTACCGTGTTTTATCGATTAATAGGTTGTTACAAGCAACCAGCATAGTGTTAAAAAATCGGTATCTTATTTTATCCTTTTTACCCTTTTTTACAGTTTTTTTCTCAGAGGGAAGTCAGTACGTTGGTGCATTAGGTTGGCTTGGGATCTCACTGGTAGCTTATGCGACACTAAGCATCTGGCATTATGTCAAATTTGACCCAGAGAAGTATGTTAATATACTAGGAGCGGATAGTGGGTTATGGGATAAAAAAATGGCGCAAAATAATCCTCAGGGTCTATATTCGGCTAGCTTATTAAGTTATGAATTTAGTATGATCAGGTATATTGTGGATGCCATTTTAATTTATCTTTCAATTGGGTATATTCAGGACTTTATAGGTCAGTTATGGGATGTTAGACACCGATGGTTTTATACGGTCACTGGCAATGTGCTGCGCTGTATGGCATCGATAGGGCTGATTCGTACCACGCAAAAAAATAACATGATTGAGCATGACAGCTATGCAAAACTAGCGATAATATGTGAAGTTTCAGAGTGTCATCCGCAAGCGCAAAAAAACACAAGCCCAAGCTGGTACAATACAGTTCCATCGTGGGTAATTTGTTCAACAATATGGTTAATATGCAAAGCTCGTCTTTTTAAGTATGCTTTGGGGCAGGGTGCGTTGTATCTTGCTACGGCGCTGCTGTTGACTAAGCTGGTAAGAAAAGTAGGAAGGTTTTTGTATGCGCAGAAGCATGCTGCAGTCTGTATATTGCAATCGGTTATTGCGACTTTTGCTGCGGGAAATGCCTTAGTATGTTTTAGCAAAGATGCGGCATCTAGTATACTAAAGCGGGTACTAAGTTACGCTAAAACCGATCACGTCAATATTTTATGCCAGTTGGTAGCATGCCTATACACAACTACGCTGTGGGTATTTGGTTTTAGCTCCTATCATTTAGGATTGCATCGACAAAAAATCCAAGAAAAAGCACAAAAGATGGCGGTCCAGAAAAAAAGATCAACGGTGAGTAAGGATAAAAGTAAGAGGTTATATGGCGATCAAGCTAACGGCTATGCATTATCAAAAAGGCACTAGAATCTTTTCATCCAAGTTAGAATACGCTATCGTGTAACAGTGTCGGTGAATAGCCGATAACCAATAGTAAATAGTAGGAGTTTCTATGCAACCATACCCTGTTTTGTATTCGTTTCGTCGCTGTCCATATGCAATGCGAGCGAGATTGGCTCTGTACCAATGTGGTATAGCCTATCAACTACGAGAAGTAGATTTGAAAAATAAACCAGAAGCGATGCTGACAAGATCGCCAAAAGCCACAGTTCCCGTGTTGTTGCTAGATGAAGAGAAGCTACTAGAAGAAAGTTTGGATATTGTGGATTGGGCTTTTTCGCAAAATGCTAGTTATCTTGATACAGACGAGGAACGGGCTTGTATTGATAACGTTCAAAGCCACCTTGCCTATTATGTTTCCAGGCATAAATATCCAGAACGATACGATGATATAGATGCTAAAACTGTGATAGAAAAGTTACAGGAATACGCAAAGATGGTCGATGGTTTGTTAGCTGGGCAATCGTATTTATTTACACAGGCTTTCGGAAAAGCTGAAATCAGCATGCTGCCTTTTTTAAGGCAATGCCATGCAGCCAATTCCAACTGGTATGATGCACTAGAGTTGCCGAATTTTAAAAAATGGTTCAGTGAGCGCATCAGCAGCAAGACAATGGATTTTATCATGCAAAAGCACCCTGTTTGGGTAGAAAAGGAAGATAACGGTATCTGGATCAATAATAGATAAGTCTGAGTAAGATATAAAAGGCTTTTGTATATAGCCAGTGTAAATAAAGGCAGGCAGTTCTATCAAGTTAGCCCTAAAACCGCACAACTAGAGCATTGACGATTAAAAATGGTTTTTGACTCATCCACTTAACGCTAAACTAGTAAGCTAGCCCTCAGTTCTTTAAAGTGGAAATCACTTTAAGCACACCAAGGGCACAGCTAATTCCAAATTTAGGGTAGTTGCTCAATATCCTTCATCGTGAGTTTGACACGATTTTGTCTATCTATTTCGACAACCTTAACGCGAACGATTTGCCCTTCAGACAATTTATGGTGTATATTTTCAATACGCTCATGGCAAATTTGTGAGATGTGTAAGAAAGCATCTCTGCCAGGTAGAATGTTCACAAAGGCACCAAAATCCATAATTTTTACGATTTTGCCTTCATAAATAGAGTTGACCTCAATATCTAGGACGATTTCTTCAATATGCTTACGAGCTTTTTTCGCATTCTCAGTTTGCGATGCGGTAACTTTCACCATGCCTTCATCTGAAATATCGATCGCTACATCATACGTATCGATTATTTCACGGATGGTAGCGCCTCCGCGACCAATAACCTCTCGAATCTTGCTAGGGTTAATGGAGAATTGAATCATACAAGGTGCTGTTGCTGCAAATTCAGGGCGGGGTTTGTCGATGGCCTTATTCATTACGTTGAGAATATGTAGCCTACCTTCTTTGGCCTGGCTTAGGGCTGAGTCTAGAATTTCGTTTGTGATACCCGACGTTTTGATATCCATCTGCAAAGCGGTAATCCCATTCTTTGTGCCAGCCACTTTAAAGTCCATATCTCCGTAGTGATCTTCATCTCCGAGTATATCTGAGAGTACAGTATAACGATCATCTTTCTTAACCAAGCCCATCGCGATACCGGCAACAGCTTCTTTAATGGGAACGCCTGCGTCCATTAAAGCGAGGCTGGATCCACATACTGTCGCCATAGAGCTGGAGCCGTTTGAGGATAAAATTTCCGATACGATTCTCAAAACATACGGGAACGTTTCGTCGTTTTGTGGAAGCATAGGCAAAATAGCTTTTCTTGCAAGTCGGCCATGCCCAATCTCTCTTCGCTTAGGGCTTAACTGGGGGCCACAGCTACCAACACTATACTGTGGGAAGTTGTAGTGTAGCATAAAGCGTTCTTTGGTTTGCGTGGTAATATCATCAATCAGTTGCGCGCTACCTTCGTCAGCTAGAGTTGCGACTACGATGGCTTGGGTCTCTCCACGTGTGAATAGGACGGATCCATGTGTTTCAGGTAAAAATGGAACCTGTATATCAATTTGTCGAACATCTTGGTAGCTTCTTCCGTCAATACGGGGCTTTTTCTCGATGATCTGCGTTCTGACCCACGTTTTCTCTACATCGGCTATTGCGTCATCAAGTTTCTTTGCTAGAACGGCTTCAGTGAGCTCTTCGGTAATAGATGCGCTTATTTTCTCAGCGAAATGCTTGTGAATAGCCTGGTGCAACTCACCTAGCGCGGAGTTACGGTCGCTTTTGTTTGAGATAGCATAAGCAGACTGTATCTGGTTGGAGAAAGTCTTATCTAATTCTTCACGCCATGATAAAAGTAGGGTGTCCTGTTCAGGTGGTAGCCAATTGATAGGTGCCCCTTCCTCGCTTTTCAGCTCAGTTAATGCTTTGAAAGCGATTTGCATTTCTTGATGGGCATGTGCTAGCGCTTCCAGAATACGAGCTTCTGAGAGTTCGTTAGCAGATGATTCAACCATAACGATCGAGTCAGATGAAGCCCCAACCACCAGGTCAAGTGAGGAAGTCTCAAGCGCTTTTTCAGATGGGTTAACGACAAATTGGTTGTCGATTTCACCTACACGGATGCCGCACACAGGTGTAAACGGCAGGTCAGTGAGTACAAGTGCAGCTGATGTAGCAATGAGGCAGGCTATATCAGGTTGGACTTCGGGATCGTTTTGTAGCAGTGTTAAGTTAACCTGTACTTCATCGGAAAACCCATCGGCAAACATAGGGCGAATGGTTCGATCTACCAATCGACATATTAGAACCTCACGGTCAGATGGTCGGCCCTCACGTCTTGTGAAACTGCCGGGTATTTTGCCGTTAGAATAAGCACGCTCGGAATAGTAGACGGTTAGTGGAAAAAAGTTGGCATTGTTACACTCTGAATGTGTGATATTTGCCATTACAACGCATTTGCCGATGGTCACAATCACAGAGCCCTTTGTTTGCATTGCTATGTGGCCATGGGATAGCTCTACTTCGTGACGTCCATATTGAAACGACTTCTTTTTTACAGGATATAGCGACATGTAGTCTCCTTGGTTTGTGACAGGGTCAGCTCGGGCTGAAGAGGGTGATAGGCAGTCAGAATAATTAGTTCTTATCTCTTATTTCGAGAGATTGAATGAGCTTGTAATAAGCATCACGATCTGTGCGCTTGTAATACTTCAATAGACGTTGACGGCGGCGTATCATTTTCAGTAGCCCATGACGAGAGTGATTGTCTTTAGGGTTGGTTTTAAAGTGGGCCGTCAAGTGTCTGACTCTTTCTGTTATAATAGAAACTTGAACAGGTGTGGACCCCGTGTCCTCTTTATGGGTACGATACGCAGATATATCAATGTTTGTTGCTTCGGTAGTCACTAGACTATCTCCTTAAAAATTACATAATCGTAATATGACCAAATCAACATGATCACATTAAACAGTAGCACATTATATAATAAAATTACAAAAATAACAACACTCAAAAGTCGCAGAGGGTGAAAAATATTTGCAAAATATGTTTGAGTGATGCAATACGTGTTTTGTGCTACAGCCATGTGCGCTGCTAAGTAATCGATAATAGAGCGTAAGCTTGAGGCGTACACACAACATATATTTGTGTATATGGGTCGATGAAACGAGCATTAGCCGGTTGTATATTGTTGCAGCAACAATTTTTTCGCAAAAGTATTGTGCTGCCAATGTGCATGCTGTAGTATAGAATACGAGTATAATGTGGATTGCTATGCTGAGACTGTACCCAAGCAAATGTGAAAACACTATAGAAGATTTTGCAGAGTCGATAAAAAATACAATTCCCAAGTTAGAGGAAATCGTTGATGCGTACATGGGAGAGTGCAGGGCGATGCATTCTGATTATTCGAGCTATGCAGAAGAAAAATCCTATTTACTATCAGACAAAGAAGCCAAAGATACTATGAGATGGGTTGTTAAATGTGTAAAAGAGAATACCCGAATATTAGACGGAACGACCGACAAAGCAATACCCCTAACCCTGTCTTATATCATTCTTTTCTGTATTGCTTTCCAGCATACCTTAAACGATTTAGTGATGGATACTGGAGCGGCTGAAAGCTATAAGAGCTTGTTTACTAAGATGCAAATTAAGTCAGAGATCGAGCCATATAGCCGAGATGGTATACATGATCTATTACTCGACTTCAAAGGATTTGCCATGACGGTAGTCGATGCTTACATAAAAAGTTCATTGTTTGCCATCAACTTTGATTACTTGGTATTGCTGTATCTTTGCCAGTGTCTTAGTGAGAAACATGATAAGGTCTTTCTTATAAAAGAAGCCATTCAAACGCAGAACTGGCGTGCGTTAGTTTGTATGTTGTTAGCGGATGCCATTCCATTGCCTGAATGCGATAAAGGCAATACGGATGAATGGCAGCTTTGGTTCGCAAAAGTCATAAATTTTAATGGTAATAAGGTGGTAACCGGTGGTGCTAGGGAATTATCTTGCATGCAATCGGCTTTAAAAGAAAT
>CAXGBK010000033.1:0-2308 GCA_964008345.1 uncultured Coxiella sp. | reverse complement strand
TGGCTTAGATACTAAATTACCAGTATCTCAGGTCATGTCTCCTGCTAAGTCTTAATAGCGGTTTCTACCGAACTGGAAGAAGGGAGCTTTATAGCTCCCTTCTCTTTTTTATCGAATAATTCATTATATTGTTATTAATGCGTATGTTAATCTGATCAGATAATTGTTTTTGTCTGGTAATCTACGTATTCTGTGTTATGATTGTCTAAATTAATAATTATCAGAGATCATGAAATTCTTGAATCAACTATATAATAAGTTATGTAGGTTCGTCGCATTTGATTATTACCTAGAAAATTTTGCCATATTAGAAAGTTTAGCGGTACCTGCGTTATTCTATGTCATTATTATTGTACCCCTTAGTCTATTATCTCTGCATGATTTTAACTTCTATCATGTTTATCTAATCGCTAAATCGTTTGTCATTTGCAATGCATTATTTTCATGTTTAGCATCCATACTTTTGTTAATGCCTTTTATTGGACCACTATTTATAAAATTTTATAATCGCATGGCGATTAAGAAAGTCATATCAAGATTGGTTAACCATATCAAATCTAATCATTTTACTATTTTATCTACCAAGGATAATAGTAATCTTGTTGGATTTTTATCTTCTTCTAAGTTTTTTCGTTTACTTTCTCTAGCGATTAAGTTGAATAAGGATGGTGTTCTGTTTACAAGAAAAAAAATATCACCTGAAATGGCTGAGTTTAACAAGAATATAAACTATCATGTTTACTGTATTCCTGAGCTTCCACGAAAAATTTTTATTTCTATAAACGGTAAAATCGGATTTTCTAGTTCAGTTGCCAATGCCTGCTCATCTACTTCACCTAAGCCTCGTCTTGGAAAAATGGGTTTACACGACCTTAGTATTGATCTTTTTTCTAAAAAGAAGGATAGATTAGGTAACAAAACATGTACGTTAGATGGTTCTTCTAACGGTGCTTTCACACAAGTCGATTACACTTACTTTAGAGATGGTAGTGATACTAGGCTAGGTAAACAATCATCTACCATGACAATTACGGGTGTTGATGTTCAGCGTGTTTTTTGTAGGAAATTCTCTTCACCCGATGCATCTATCGATAATTCTATTTCATTTAGAACGTGTCTTGGTAGGAGCTTACTTAGGTTGAATATACACTCTAGCTTCTCGTTGCACCACTTAAAGTCGATTTTCAAGCAAATTATATCGCAAGCACATGATAATTTCCAGCAAACATCTTATGCACACGGCGATATGAAGCTCGAAAATATTGTTGTATCAGGTGATGTAGATAGATACTCTACGACATTAATTGATAAGCCCCTTAAAAATGATATTGTTTTACCACAATTACCACATACGCCTGGTAGGTGCGGTTTATTGCCTACGCATAGTATATTCTCAAGGATTGTTGATTCGCATCATAACGGTGATAGTTCGGCAGATTTGATTGTTTACCGTCCTCTAATCGAAGCACGTTGCCCTAGAAAATACAAAAATCAAAAAATCACCCTAATATATCGTACCTTTCCTGTAGTAAAAATACTGCATTTATTCAGGTATTTAGATAAGACAGATTTCTTCTTGCCTGTATTCAGGAACGCTTTGTATCATGATGTGTGGTCTATTTTATATATGTTCGCGCAGTTATCTTATGATTTTCCTGCCCTACAATATAATGCTGTTTGTCTCATGATGTCTATGTTTAAGGATTACTGTTCTATCAAGCACGCTGTCAGTGAAAAAACGCATGCTTTTGACACCAAACCTCTACCTGCTTTTACCCTTGCCCCTATAGATAGCATCAATATCTATCCTCCAGCATCACATGACCCTGATGTTGAATCTATTATAGACCAGATGAATACAAAGTGGCCTATAACAGGTATCTATGATAGGCTTTTTTCTGTGTCCGCATCGTTATAATTTTACCACCAGCGGCATAATGCTGAAGGTGTGTTTTTCTCATCAACTCTAATCACTCTGTTCGCTAATTTACTTTTATGTGTGAGATATTCTAATCTTTTTGTCAACTTTTCAGTTGCAAACCTTGCATAATCAAGCATATGGGTTATCGCTCTCATCTATTTTTATAATGATATTGATGCCGCTTACTTTTAAACTTTTTTGAAAAAATTTAGCAAGATACTGCAAATAGCTTTTCGGTGTTTTGGTAATTTGATTGCCTTTTATGACTATAGTGTAGCAGTCATTTTTCGACTGATGCGCCATTTTAGGTTTTATTCTCCTATTATTGACCATAGGCGGTTGGTGTGTGTCTAGTGCCCTATGCAATATTTGTGTTAGAAATGATGT
>CAXGBK010000032.1:0-3308 GCA_964008345.1 uncultured Coxiella sp. | reverse complement strand
TCATAACCAAGATGTAACGCTTTTATGTCTGTTTTTCCCAAACGTAATTCTTCGCGTATTCTTTCATGGATTAGTACATTCGCATCAACCGCCATACCAACCGATAGTACGACTGCTGCCATGGCAGGTAGTGTTAGGGTGGCATCAAGCCATGAAAGTAGCGTAACAATCATGATTAGGTTGAAAAATAGTCCTATATTGGCAATGATACCGAATTTTCTGTAGTAGACTATCATAAATAATACAATGGCGGAAAATCCCATAACGATTGATGTAAGCCCTTTTTGAATATTTTCAGCACCGAGGCTTGGCCCAATGGTTTTCTCTTCAACGATATCGATGGGTGCAGCTAATGACCCGGATCGTAGCAGTAGGGCGAGTGTTTCTGATTCTTCAAGCGATTGCATACCATTGATGACAAAACTTGACCCTAAAGCTTGTTGTATGACGGGGGCACTGATGATTCTACTGTGTGTTTCTCTTTTCTTGCTATTAGCATTACTGTTTTTTTCGTGTAGAACAATGGCCATCTGCTTGCCGACATTTTCCTGCGTCGCCTGGTAGAATGCTTGCTCATTACCGCCTCCTAAGCGAACCTGGACGAGTGGTTGCCCATCTTGACTAGATGTTGTTGCATAGGTGATAGCGTCTCCCTTTAATAGCGGGTATTTCTCGACCTCATAAGTACGTCCATCTCGATCTTGGATTTTACTTGTGTTTTTTGCTTCTTTATCGTAGCTGACCATGTGGAAGCTTAATGTTGCTGTATTACCCAGGATGGCTTTTGCCCGGTTGATATCTTGTATGCCAGGAATATCTACGCTGATTTGTTTGTTTCCTTGTTTTTGAACAATCGCTTCGCTCAATCCAAGTTCGTTGACCCTGTTTTGTACAGATTCGAGTGTTTTTTGTATGATGTAGTCGCTTTTTGCTTGGTTTGCTTGTTGGCTGGATCTTATTGTAATGGACTGATTTTTAACGTTTAAGTCATGGTTAGGAAAGTGTGTTTTAAGAAAGTTGTGTGCATTTTCTTGATCTGTTTTGTTATTAAATTCAATGGAAAGGGCGCCTTTTTTGTTAAACTGTGCCTGTTGGTATGTGATTGCGCTAGATCTTAGTTTGCGTAAAATTTCTTTGCTGTCGAGGGCATGGTTTTGTTCGTTTTGGTGTGCTGTGTCTACCTCTAATAAAAGGTGTACACCGCCTCTTAAGTCAAGACCAAGCTTCATGGGTTTTGCGCCTATATATCTGAGCCAATCCGGTGTCGATGGTAGTAGATTAAGGCTTTTAGAGTAGCTCGCGTGGATGTTTTTCTCA
Organism: uncultured Coxiella sp.; assembly: GCA_964008345.1. GTDB lineage: Bacteria > Pseudomonadota > Gammaproteobacteria > Comchoanobacterales > Comchoanobacteraceae > CACBGS01. The sequence goes on along the minus strand of CAXGBK010000032.1, from coordinate 1,991 downwards.
AGGTGCTCCATGGCTGCCATTTGGGATTCAACACCATCGAATCTGATGATTAATTCTTTACCTTCAATATGCATACCTACCACTTTGAATTTATTCTCGGCCTCGGCTTTTACTAAATAATCGTGCAGTTTTTCTAGGTTGTTTTTTGGATTGTTTGCTGAGATGCTGATACAGGGTTGGTCAGGGTATAAGTTCGGAATGGCGTAAAGTAAGCTGATTAAGAAGCTTATTGTGATAACAAAATAGTGGAAGTAGCTATTTTCGAGTTTTAGCATGATGCCTCGTCTTGGTATGGTTAGTTACCGGGAGTCGGACTCGAACCGACACAGTGTTACCACTACCAGATTTTGAGTCTGGCGCGTCTACCAATTTCGCCACCCCGGCTAAGGATACTGATTATAACTGATGTTTCATTGTTTTGGAAGCGCTTTGATAAATATTTATTTATAAAAAGATTCTGTGGTTTTTGATTGCGTTTTGTGCGAATTGAGTAGGATCTTTGTGCTTTTTTTCTATAGTCTTACTATTAAGTTATGTTATCCTCAAAGGTATTATTTGTTATGGTTGTCTGTAGTAAAGGGCTTTTTTATGAGGCTGCTGTGTGAATAGGCTTCATATATGCTAAATCGATTTGGTTACAAGGAGATATATGTATCACCACTTAAGACTGTTTACTATCTTGGTGTCTTTTTTCTTTTTTTTAGAAACGGTCGCTGGCGAAGATACTTACAACCCTTTAGCATATCAACGCATTGTAACAGCCCGATCGGAGGTTTTGCATACTGTCGAGGTTGATCCGGCGGATATTACATTTGAGATTCGTGCAAGTGATGGCTTGGCTAGATTGGAAAATATGCTTCAACCAGATGATCTAGCTGCTATTAATGGTGGTTTTTTTAGTAAAGATGGTTATTCTGTTGGTACGATTAAGACACATAATATACCTTTGAGAGTGTCTACGAAGAGCCGTGGTGTGGTTGGTTGGAAAGTTGTTAACAATAGAACTGTATGGTATTTTGATCGCTTGAAGTTAAGCTCTGATAATCAGATTGTCTCTTCGCTGAGACAGGATGCGTGGTGGCATGATGTCTCCTATGTTTTAGGAGGTGCACCTTTACTGATATTTCATGGCGAAGCCTTGGATTATGGTGAAGAGGAGCTGTTATCGACATTTGTGTCAAGATCATATGCCCGTAGTGCTATTTGTCAGCATAAAAACGGTCGGGTATATCTGATTTTGGTAGAGGGTGGCGCGTATTGGACCTATTTTGCTGTTCAATCAGGTATGTCTTTATCTAGATTGCGAGAATATTTATATGATTTTGGCTGTTTTAATGCGTTGAACTTAGATGGTGGTCATTCTTCAACCCTTTTCAATAATGGGCGAATATATAAATCTATTAATTACGTATTTGTGCCCCAGAGAAAAATACATAATATTATCGCGATAAAACGTTAGTTCTTTTTCTTTACAGCCTGCTTATTTTGTGTATATTATACTGTGGACGTAGAAAGGAGTATATTCTCGATGAAGCGTACTGAAGATAAAATTGTAACCTCTGTTTATCAGCTAGAGGCGTATCTTGATGTTCTAAAAGACCAATTTTCAGAAATTACCCAGAATTTTACGATCGATCCAGCATATTATTCTTTTATACACGAGAGGATTACGCAGATTCGTTCAGATAGTTCTTATAGTGCTGACATTGACGATCCAACCGTAAAAACCAACACTGCACTGTATGATAAAATTTTAGTTGCTGCAGTAGAACAAAAAAAACCCATGAGGGATGCTTTTCTTGATTTTTTAACCCAAGCTCATGCTTCTACAGGTGCAGATACCAATAGGTTCGGCGATATGCCCTTGCATGGAATTTTTGGCATTACATTGATATCACTCGGTTTTAGCGAAGATACATCTACTCCACTACATGAGAAGCTGTTAGCTGATTTAGAAAATCCTACTTTTGTGAACAGTGAGGTTTTTCGTA
>CAXGBK010000031.1:0-3957 GCA_964008345.1 uncultured Coxiella sp. | reverse complement strand
TGGTAAGTATAAGAAGAGCTAAAGTGCTGACTCGCTTGGTGGATGAACCCATTTTTGCTACGCCGATCATATCGAATTCCTGTCTTGTCCTAACATCTATTTTTACAGACTCTACATGAATGTCAAGTTCTTTAAACTAATATTATTTTTCTTCTAGCTTAGTGTTGCCTGGTGTGCGCATTGGGCATGTTTAGCTTTAATTAGAGCGTATTATGTGTTATACTAATAGTACTATAATTTTGGCGTTATCATGTCGTATCTGAGCATTTTTTTTAAATCTATTGCTGTGGGATTGTCTATAGCATCACCACCTGGGCCTAGTAGCTTAATGTGTATCCAAACTACCATTGAAGAGGGTTGGTCTGGTGCAAAGATGGTTTTGGTAGGTGCAGCTGCTGCGCACCTTTTCTACACTATTCTTGCTGCGTCAGGGATTATGGCTATGTATTCTTTTGCTCCAGGTTATATTATTTACTTCAAAATCATGGCTACAAGTATTCTCTGTTATTTTGCGTTACAGGCTTGGTGGCAACTTTACTCTAACAAGTCATTGGATAATGTCTCTGCTAATTCTAGTGGGCATGCCTTGCAAAAAGCTTTTTTTGTTTTTTTATTCACTTTATCCAATCCTATGACTATCGTGGGTTTTATGACTTTTTTCACGGCATTTGGTATACAGCCGAACAGTTTTTTCGAAGGCTTGCTGGTTATAATTGGAACCGGTTTGGGGTCTACATTCTGGCGCTTGTTTTTGGTACATACTACGAACCTGCTTAGGGAGCGTATACTATATCAGTATATCCCTTTCTTACGTTGTAGTTGTGCCTGCATGTTGACTCTGGTTGCCGGATTTGCAATTTATGGAACTATAATATAGCAAAGAGGAGCTAGAGTAGTATGAATCGTCCGGATCACCTTGCCAGTAAATCTTATCATGTCATACGTAATACTTCTTTGGTGTTAGCCATATCTAATGCAACCCTGGCTATACTGCAAATTATTGTGGCTTATTGGAGCTCGTCTTTTGCTCTGCTTGCTGACTCTTTCCATACTTTTTCCGATTTAATTATAGATATTGTTGTCTATTATGCAGGTCTTTTGGGATCGCAGCCACCGGATAAAACGCACCCTTATGGTTATAGAAGAATAGAGACTATTACTTCCATTGTGTTGTCCCTTGTTTTGTGTTTTCTGGCGGTATGGATTTTGTACTCTGCTTGGTTTATACCTCCTGATAATCATATTGTTGATAGTAAGTATGTTGTTTTTGCTGCATTGGTTTCTATCATCTTTAATGAAAGTTTGTATCAATTTACCTACCGACAAGCGCAGTCCATTCACTCTAAACTTCTCCTAGCAAGTGCTACGCATCAGCGTAGTGATGCTATGACGAGTGTGGTTGTTTTACTATCTGCCACGCTCGATCTTCTTGGTGTTAATATTAATATGGATCTCTATGGAGCTATTATAATCGGTCTTGTGATTTTAAAAATGGGGCTTACTATAACTTTTGATGGTGTCTTTGAGTTGATCGATTCTGGGATGAGTCAGAAAGAGCTCTCCGAAATTAAAAAATCGATTTATGATTTTGAGGGGATTAATGATCTGCATATGCTGCGCTCGCGTAAGATGGCTGGTGATATTTATATGGATTTGCATGTGATTACCGATTCTAGAATAACCGTATCAGAAGGTCACTACATTGGCGAACGTTTGCGATATGCTTTGTTAGAAAAATATCAGCGTGTTACCGACATCACATTGCATATCGACCCTGAGGATGATGAGGACTACCATGATGATCCTATTATTCTACCACCAAGATCTACTATTTTGGCTGATCTAAGCGCATCGGGATTACTTCTTGATGATGTACAGAAAGCGGACGCTGCTTTTGATGTGGTTGTAGACAGCGCTATTGTTATTCATTATCTTAAGCAAAAAGTATATTTAGAGTTGCCAATAATTGACTGGGTTAGTAAAAGTGACCCACAGAAGCAAATAACCTTACTTAAGCAATATGAAGCGCAATTACTTCAAATGCTACAATCACATCATGCTTCTTATGGCGGCGTGCGTTTCTTTCGTAAATTTTAAGAAATGATATGTGTTCTACTTCGTATAAGTTGGTAGAAAAATTCTATCGATTCTTTACTATCGTTCATTGCAGCAATGTAGTGTAGTTTTTTCCCACCGGCCTCTGTAAAAGTCTCTTGGTATTCTCTTTTAATTTCGTCATCTGTCTCAAGACAATCTGTAATAAACCCAGGTGCGATGATATCCAGTTCTGTGTGTCCCGATTTTGCAAGATCGCGTAATGTATCTTCTGTGTATGGTTGTAGCCACTCCGAGGGGCCAAATCTTGACTGGAAGGTCATAATGTAGTCGGTTTCTTTGAGTGAAAGATTTTCTGCGATCAGTCGCGTTGTTTTATGGCATAGACAGTAATACGGGTCCCCGAGTTGAAGATTCCTTTTCGGTAGGCCGTGGTAACTTATAATGAGCTTTCTTTGTTGTTTTACCTGACTCTTATGGGCGACTATTTGTTGGCAGATGACGTCTATGTATGCTGGGTGATCCCAGTAGCCGTTAATAAACTGGAAATTGGGTATAAATCGCCAGTTTCTAAATTCCTGTCCAATGATATCCATAATACTCGCGGTTGTTGTTGCACTGTATTGTGGGAATAGGGGGAGCACGACCAGACTTTTGATATGCTGTTTTTTTAGATTTTTCATGGCTTCACGTATATTGGGTTTTTCGTACGTCATACATAATTCAACGATGATGTCATCCCTTGCTATTCTTTTTCGAAGCTTTTCTAGAATGTTTTTACTGTGGTAATAAAGTGGCATACCCTGTTCTTCGCTACGAATATTTTTATATTTCTCCGCCGACGCGTAGCTTCTAAATGGAAGAATGATGCCATACAGTATGGGATACCAAAGGAGTTTTGGAATTTCAATCACTCTACTATCAGATAGGAAGGATGCCAGAAATCTCCATGTTGGGAAGTACTCTGCATCACTTGGGGTGCCAAGATTGACAAGTAGAATGGCTTCTTTAAATGTGGATTGCTCGTGATCTCTATTATTCATTACAAGGAATATTTATCTGCAATAGATACATTAACATCATTTTGTATTATTGGATAGTCTAAACTTTTTGCTAGTTTAGAATTTTATGCAAAAAAAAAGGACCAGATTTCTGGTCCTTTTGCTAAGTGTGGTATGCCATACTATGGTTGTGGGCTTTTTGCAGATTCATGCGTATCTGCTTGCTTTCTACTGCCTGTCACTACTCCGACGATACGTCCAAGTAAGCTGGTCGCCACAACAGCTTCTTTAGCTAGATCAGCTGTATTTTCACCATTGATTGTTTCTGGCAAAACATTCTCAGGTGTGAAAAAGTTAGAGACAGAAGCAAAGCCTTTTCTGATTGCTCCGCCAAGTCCAATATTGAACATGCTATCTTTTTTGCTTGCTATTTTAGCTCGGATTACCTCAGCTTTTCTATTGACTGCAGATGATCTTACACTCCTAGGCATTATCCATCCTTTATAATTATTATCAGCTTTGTAAAGTCTGTGTTTCACTAGAAGCTCACGTTGCTGTTCTGTGAGCTCTCGGACACTTTTCTGTTGTGCTTCTTTGAGCATGTCTAGACTTGGAGCCGTTTCACAGCCGCTAGTAAATGAGTCTATAAAGGCCTTGTCGATTTCATCAATTGCACGCGCTTTTTTGAAATCGATGTATTTCTTAACAAGAGCTTTATCGTCTGGCGAGAATTGACTGCTTTCTTTTTTAGCTAGTATGCTCGCAAAACTATCTACAGTAAGAGCATGCTCACTGGTATCAATTGTGTTAATAAAATCCCTGATACTAGCACGCATGGATAGTGTTTTCGTATCGGTTTTAGATTGTGCGCTCTTCATTCCCATAAATTTGCGCCATTTGG
>CAXGBK010000030.1:0-3583 GCA_964008345.1 uncultured Coxiella sp. | reverse complement strand
CCTGCGATCTTAAACGCCATTTCACTTGAGTCCACGTCATGGAATGAACCATCGTACAAAGTAACCTGAACATCTTCGATTGGGTAACCTGCTATAACGCCGTTGGTCATCTGTTCTGCAATCCCTTTTTCAACCGCTGGGATGTACTCTTTTGGAATGACACCGCCTACGATTTTATTGATGAAACTAAAACCTGCACCTTGTTCAACCGGTTCTATCTTTATGCAAACATGGCCATACTGTCCACGACCGCCTGTTTGTCTTACGTACTTGACTTCTTCATCGACTGCGGTCTTAACAGTTTCTCTGTAGGCAACCTGTGGCTTTCCTATATTGGCCTCTACGTTAAATTCGCGTTTTAGTCGGTCAACCATGATGTCTAGATGCAGCTCGCCCATACCACTGATAATCGTCTGACCAGTTTCAACATCGGTCTTCACTTTGAATGATGGATCTTCTTTTGTAAGCTTGCCTAGTGCAACAGCCATTTTTTCTTGATCGGGCTTTGTTTTAGGCTCAACTGCTATGTGAATAACCGGATCTGGTATCTCAATCTTCTCCAGAATGATAGGCTTGTCGATGTCACAGAGCGTATCTCCCGTTGCAACGTTTTTTAATCCGACCGCTGCAACGATGTCGCCCGTGGATACAGTCTTTATCTCTTTTCTGTTATTCGAATGCATCTGTACAAGACGCCCGATTCGCTCTTTTTTCATCTTGAGTGAATTGTAGACTGTATCGCCTGTGGATACGCTACCTGAATATACACGCATGAAGGTTAGATTTCCTACGAATGGGTCGGTCGCAATTTTAAAGGCAAGCGCACTAAAGGGCTCATCATTACTTGGCTTTCTTACTTCACCCTCGTACATGTCAGCACCTTTAATAGCTGGAACATCCAGAGGCGATGGCAAGTAATCTACGACAGCATCTAGCAGAGCTTGCACACCCTTGTTTCTAAACGCAGAACCACATAGCATTGGTATAATTTCAATATCGATGGTCAGTTTTCTGATAGCCGCTATAATTTGTTCCTCGCTGAGCTCACCAGTCTCTAGGTATTGATTCATGAGGTTTTCGTCACTCTCAGCAGCAACTTCAAGTAAGTGTTCACGTAGCTCGTTCGCCTCTTCTTGACACTCAGCAGGAATGTCTTGGTAGGTGTGCGTCACCCCCATATTTTCTTCATCCCAGTATATCGCTTTCATTTTTAGCAAATCGATGACGCCTTTGAAATCGTCTTCGGCACCTATGGGCATTTGTAGGGGTACTGTTTTCCCACCAAGCCTATCTTTTACTTGTGATACCACACGCCTGAAATTTGCGCCTGCGCGATCCATTTTATTTACAAAACCGATTCGTGGCACCCGGTATCTATCTGCCTGACGCCACACTGTCTCAGACTGTGGCTCGACTCCGCCAACTGAACACAGAACAAACACTACACCGTCTAAGACTCGTAGTGAACGTTCTACTTCGATCGTAAAATCAACGTGACCAGGCGTGTCGATAATATTAATCTGGTGTTTTTTGAACTGCTTGTTCATCCCTGACCAGTAGATGGTTGTTGCTGCTGATGTGATTGTGATACCACGCTCTTGCTCTTGCTCCATCCAGTCCATTACAGCGTTACCATCATGGACCTCACCTATCTTGTAGGTTACACCACTGTAGAGCAAAATCCGCTCTGTTGTTGTGGTTTTTCCGGCATCAACGTGGGCTGATATGCCAATATTACGATAATAATTCAGTTCACTCATTTCTCTCTTTCCCTACGCTCTTTTCACACCTTGGAATACAGCGTTGGCTTTGGCCATACGATGCATTTGCTCTACGTCATCGAGTGTTCTCGCACTTCCTTTAAGCACATCGATCATCTCTTGCGCCAGTGCATTTATCATTGACTTGCACTGTGGAATGCGTTTGCGTGCGTTGACGATAATATTTCTCATCGCAAGCGTCTTCTGTCGTTCTTCCTTTACCGCAACCGGGACCTGAATATTTGCCCCACCTATTCTTTTACTGATAAGTTCAAGTGATGGGCCTGCCTTGCTAAGAACTTTATCGAGCACACGGAGCGTGTACATGTTTTTCTTCTCATCAGTGGTCATACTTTCTATAGCAGCTTTTTCGCTTTCAGAATCTTTTACTTCGTTAGCATCTTCTATTATACCACCTTTTTTGTTGCAGTATTCATAGAGCATATCTAGTGCAGTCCATACAATATTTGAAGCTTTTTGCTTTTTCCCATCTCTCATCAACATTTTTATAAACTGTGCGATGACTAGCGAGTTGAATCTAAGATCAGATTCTTTTGGCTTAGCCAGACTGGCATGGCATTTTCGTCTTGACATATTGCTTACCCTTTATCTTTTGGTTTTTTTTCGCCGTATTTAGAACGACCCTGCTTTCTTCCAGAAACGCCTGAAGTATCCAGATTTCCTCTTACAATTGTATACCGAACACCTGGCAAATCCTTCACCCTTCCTCCACGCACTAGTACAACTGAGTGCTCTTGCAGATTGTGGCCAATCCCAGGGATATAGCATGTCACTTCAAAACCGCTAGTTAAACGCACCCTGGCAACTTTTCTAAGCGCTGAGTTAGGCTTTTTAGGAGTTGTTGTGAACACTCTTACGCATACACCTCTTCGCTGAGGGCAGTCTTTTAGCGCCGGTACATCCGTTTTCTTAGGTTTCGCACGTCTTGGGTTGCGACTTAATTGATTAACCGTTGGCATTAGGTTTCCTCGTTTTCTGTTAATCACCGCGTTGTGTTCTAACACATCGCTTTTTCAATGAGACCCTATTCTACTCAACTATAAATTCATTGTCAATAGATGCAATACAACAACTTCCAATTAATTCAACATTATATCTTATTTCTTTGCCAACCCACTATAACAAGCTGCTTCTTTGCACTTTTTATCTACCCCAATATGTTCCTAAGTACCGCGAATATGTTTACCACTCTTCGCATTACTCACTCGTCTATGAAAACAGAAATCTTCGGATTTTTAGGGTCCACTTTGGCGAACACACCTATTTATTTATGCTTTATGCTTTGTGCTGCTCTACGTTGATCTATGATCGGCAGCCATACCACCTAGTATGGATACTACACATGCCAACCTCTAGTTAGGAAACCATTTTCCTCGTGCCTTTTTGGGTAACTTCATCGGCAATCTTTACTTCGATCTCGCGCATCGCTTCAGGACTCATCACGTTCTTTTGATCTTTTTTTACCTTTTTCTTAGTAGCGCTTTCATCCCTACTTGAAGCTGAAAACATGCCAAGCTCACTACCTGCTCTAATCAGGCCCTTTCTGAAACCTTTGATTTCGCTCAACAGGTCCTTAAATACAGTTTTCTTGTTTTTCTCTTTTTTGTTACTCATAACAACTACCTTTATTCTATTTATGCTCCTAATATAGCACATTTTTCTCTTTTTTTCAGTTTATTTTTACATTAAATCCTGCAATAGTAAGACCTGTCTTAATTAATACGATTAACAACGCAATCGCTACAGCTGAACGCTGAAATGGCTAATAAGACCTAAAATTGCTCGAATAGACCACCCTGTAT
>CAXGBK010000029.1:0-2000 GCA_964008345.1 uncultured Coxiella sp. | reverse complement strand
TGTTTTACAAAGGGATAGGGATCAAACAAGCAGAGAGCCTCGTATAGATTTTGTAAAAAATCTTTGTGATTATTTGACAATGATGGGTCATCATCATATTGTTTTGGGTCTTAGTAATATTTGTAGGACTTATCAATTAGGCCTAGATGGATATTACGGCTATGGATATGCGGACTCTGTTTTAGATGAGCTTTCTAGAACTTTGGCACAGCCCAGTGGGACTTCTTTGTTTGCAGCGAGTCAGGAATCCGACGTAGAGCGTGATAAAAGATATAAAAAGGCATATGGTATGCTCAAGTCTTTTAATGAGAATTTAGGCTTGTGGATTCAGTTTAAACCGGGCCGTGATCCATTGAGCGCACAAGATACTGTAGTTGAGCATTTTAAAGTGCTTTTGCGCTCCTACTTAAATGTGCTTGGTGATATAGGTATCGATAATAGCTTGGATTATGATGACGTTAATTGTATATTAAAAGAAAAAGATTGGGATGCATTTCTAAATTGTAGGAATCGGTTTTTAGTGAATGAATCAGAAGATGTTGCTGCCAGTTCTGGCTCGTTCCAGCCCCTTAGCCACAGACCTTGATGTTTGTGAATTAGCTTTCAGGTATCTTGTTGTTATAATAAACAAAAATTAAGTTAGAAAAGAAAAGTGTTGAAATAAAGAAATGGATAACAGAGATGATCCTGCAATACATAATATGAGTATATTTACCCAAAAGAGAAGCTATGGGGAGTTGTCAAGCGTTGACGTAGCATGTAGTGTTGGTACAGAACCAGCGGCAAAAGTCAACAAACTATGAAGATGAAGTCACCACTATTTTGACAAATGCTAGTTCATACCAAAAAGCAGCAATACATACGGAATATATGGAGTGCGAGCACGGTGACGGTTTGTCCAGTATCGGTGATTATACCCATTCGAATAACAGGCGTAATAACTCGGGCAGTAGTAGCTTTTGTTCTAAAGGCTCATCTAAAAAAAGTAAGAAAATTGCAGCACGAAGTAGCTCCCATCTTTCAATGAGCAAGACAAACACAGATACAAAAATGGATTCTACGCGTTCACAGGATAACAGTGGCGGTTTTTATAGCAGCGGAAAAGATGCTAATGATGATACCAGCGTCAGTACTTCTTCTCTAGGATACAGATGGATAACTTTATAAAAGATAAGCTTAGATGAATCATTGATAATAAATGACAAGCCAAGGGGTAAGCGCAGAGCTTCCCGTAAAAAAGCTAGCAAATTCCGAAAAAAAGCGCATGTCGATACTGATAGTAGTGCAGGTTCAAATGTAACAATGCGGTCTAGATAGTTGGACTACTTATGGTAGCCATAGGACTTTTTTAGTATGATTCGACCATTTGTATTTATGGTTGTAGATTATCCAGCTGCGAAAAAGAAGTAGAAAGCTAAAGAATGTAGTAAAGATGTTAGCAACAGCGCTATTTACTGAATCCTAACCAATATACTTGGTCAAAGAATAAAACATTACGATTCTAAAAATACATGCTATAATATGTAAAAATATAGATGAATTGCTATGGCCATTAATATCAATACACTAGACTCCGTTCCAGAAAAACCAGGAATTTATTTTTATAAAGATATTGCTGGGACGATTATTTACGTCGGGAAAGCAAAAAACTTAAAAAAGCGCGTGTCTAGCTACTTCAGCAAAAAGCCAACCAACAAGAGAACAGCTGAGCTTGTTAATAATATCCATAGTATAGAAGTTATCTGTACAGAAAACGAGCATACAGCATTACTAACAGAAAACGAGATGATTAAAAAACATCAACCGCGTTATAATGTTTTGCTCAAAGATGGTAAGTCATATCCGTACCTATATCTTTCCAACCACACCTATCCAAGAATGGGCGTTTGTCGTAGTAAAAAAATAAAAGCAAGTCATTACTTTGGGCCCTACACAAGCAAAAGACATATCTACCATGTACTCGATGAGATGCAGAAAATTTTTCAGATTCGGACCTGTAC
>CAXGBK010000028.1:0-4866 GCA_964008345.1 uncultured Coxiella sp. | reverse complement strand
TATATATAGTTCATTTTTTGGTTTTTTGCTTTTTTTTTACATTAATTAGTTGGGGATGGCAGAATCCTACTAAGGTGGTTTTATACGTATACAGAAGATGGGTGGCAATAATAATGGGATGTATCACGCAGGATTGAATATTTGGTACCTTTCTTCTTCTTTTTCTTGGGCTTTGTGTGGAATAATTGTTGGATTATCTTTTTTTCTGGTTATAGCTATTATTTGTTGAATATGCTACTATTTGTGTAAAATTCTTGGTGTTAGTATGTCTAAAAAAATCTTTGTCACTACATCTTTGCCGTACGCGAATGGAGATTTGCATGTGGGACATTTGCTTGAGCATGTACAGGCTGATATATGGGTTCGTTATCAGCGTGCGATTGGTAATCAATGCCTTTTTATTAGTGGCAACGATGCGCATGGCAGCGCTATTATGCTTTCGGCTGAAAAACAATCTATGACACCCGAGGCTTGGGTGGATAAAGTTTCTGCTGAGCATCGCCGTGATATTGAGGACTTTGGTATAAGCTTTGATGTGTTTCACACAACAAGAAGTCCAGAAAACCAAGCCCTAGTATATCGGTTGTATGACACTATCAAAACACATGGTGGATTTGCGGTTCAATCCGTTTCTCAACCTTATGATGTCGAAAAATCTATGTTCTTGCCGGATAGATTTGTCAAAGGTACTTGTCCAAAATGTCAGGCGAATGATCAATATGGTGACAACTGTGAGGTGTGTGGTGCTACTTATGAGCCCATGGAGCTTATAGACCCTTATTCTGTTCTGAGCCATACCACCCCAGAGGTTCGAGATTCCGATCATGTGTTTTTTAAGCTAGCAGCAATGCAGTCCAAACTTAAAGCGTGGATGGACTCGGTTGATCTTCAGGATGCTGTGCGCAATAAACTGCTAGAGTGGTTCCAATCCGGGCTAAAGAACTGGGATATTTCAAGAGACGCGCCGTATTTTGGTTTTACGATACCGGGTTATGAAGATAAATATTTTTATGTCTGGATGGATGCGCCAGTTGGTTATCTGGCTGCGCTTAGGTATTATGATGTCCAAAATAAAACGCAATACCTTGAAGAGATTTGGTTGGATCATTCGTCTGCTTGGGAAATTCATCATTTTATTGGTAAAGATATTATGTATTTTCATGGCCTTTTTTGGCCAGCCGTCTTAAAAGCGGCTGATTTTCGTACACCAACCAGCCTGCATGCCCATGGGTTTTTAACGCTTAACGGTGCTAAAATGTCCAAATCTCGCGGTAGCTTTGTTACCATTCGACAATATTTAGACCGGTTTTCGCCAGAGTATATTCGTTACTATTTTGCCAGTAAGCTAGGATCAGGTGTTGCGGATATGGACCTAAATTGGGAAGATTTTACTAGACGTTGTAATGCAGATCTTGTTGGGAAAATCGTAAATGTTGGTAGCCGTAGTTGTGGCTTTCTACACAAATACTTTCAAGGAAAACTCGCCGATTCTCTGGACGAGGGTGATCGTTTGAAAATCTTTTTTGATAAGAAAACAGCTATCATGGGTTTTTATGAAGATAAAAATTTTGCCAAAGTAGTACGTGAAATTGCTGCACTTGCTGATCTTGCCAATCAATATGTGGATGAAAAAAAACCTTGGTCGCTCGCAAAAGACCCGAGCCAGTTAGCTCTTGTGCATCGTATTGTCACCACAACGATGCATATGTTTCGGCTTATTATGCTCTATTTGAAGCCTATACTGCCCGAAACAACAGAAAAAGTTGCATTATTATTTATGCAAGATGATTTGGACTGGGCACACCATGATAGATTGTTACTCTCACAAGCGGTCAACACCTTTCCGAGACTCCTGGAGCGGGTGCGCTTAGAGGATTGTCCCTAAGGCTTGTTATGGTTTATGCTAAGGATATTGACGCAGTCTTACCACAAACACAATGTCAAGAGTGTGGTTATCAAGGGTGTTTGCCTTATGCTAAGGCTATCAGTGAAGGAAAAGATACGATCAATCATTGTAAGCCCGGTGGTGAAAAAACATTACAAAAGCTAGCCGATCTTCTAGCCCTAGATCCGGCGCCTTATCTTGCGCAAGTGTGTGCGGATTACAAACCAGAATCATCGGTTCGTATCGATTATGATCGTTGTATCGGTTGTACGAAGTGTATACAGGTGTGTCCTGTGGACGCCATTGTTGGTGCGCCTAAGCATATGCATAGTGTTATGGAGAATGTTTGTACAGGCTGTGATCTTTGTTTGGCCGTTTGCCCAGTAGATTGTATGATTGCTTATCCTATTAAGCCTCGTGATACGCAAAGGCAAGTAGAGTTTGCAAAAGAATCACGCCAATATTATCAGAAACGCCAGCAGCGACTGGAAAAACAAGTACAGCTCCAGCAGTTAAGATATCAGCAAGCAAAGCGATGGGTAGACAAGCAAACAACATGAGTAAAATGAGAGCGAATGATGTTGAATATATCTTTAAAAAATTTGCAAAAAGCAATCCCCATCCAGAGGGTGAGTTGATTCACCAATCGGTATTTGAGTTACTGGTTGCCGTTATTTTGTCGGCACAAGCAACCGATATATCGGTGAATAAAGCAACTTGTAAGCTTTATCAGCATGCAAATACGCCTGAATCGATATTGGCGCTGGGGGAAAAGGGGTTGAAACCCTTTATTAAAACCATAGGTCTTTATAACGCGAAAGCAAAAAATATTATTAAAATGTGTGCCATGTTATTAGATGAATTTGATGGCACCGTCCCAAATAACCTGCATGATTTGATGCGCCTTCCTGGGGTGGGCCGAAAAACCGCTAATGTCGTGCTACAAATGGCCTTTGGTCAAGCGACTATTGCGGTTGATACACACGTTTTTAGAGTGTCTAGAAGACTGGGTCTTGCGACAGGGAAAACCCCAGATAAAGTTGAACAAGATTTATTAAATATTATTCCACCAAACTATCATCCATATGCGCACCACTGGCTTATTTTACACGGCCGCTATGTATGTAAGGCGCGTAAGCCGCTGTGTCAGGATTGTTTTTTGCGAAGTGTTTGTGTTTTTTATAATAAATCAGATCTTTGCGAGCGCTTTTGATTTTTAGAGGCTCCAATATAGGTTTTTACCGTATTTATCAAATAAGTTGGGATGTTTATTTTTATCATAATTTGGGCCTTGGTTCTTGCACCCGCCGGTTAAAATAGCTATGTTAGCATGAGTCTGTATAAGAGCATTTAATATGACAATCAAAATCGACGCTACAGGAGAGTATGCTCCGAAAACCGTTTTTTGGATTTTTTTTAGTAGCTTCGCTTTGCTGTGTTTAGGGTATTATTTTACTTATCAGCAGGAGATTTTTCCAACCATCAGTACGCCGATTACGATGAGTGCGTATGAAGCTGAGGTTCGCTCTGTTGCGATAAATAAAGCCAGTGAGTTGCAGCTTGATCCACGTGAGGTGCAGACGTCTTCTGGTTATGTTACCGATCGTGCAGTTAATAATTATATTACGTTAGAAGCTGGTGGGAATAAAAAATTAAACGCGTTGCTTGAAGAAGACTCCGTGATTAGTAGTTATTGGAAAGTACGCATGTATATTCCTTCGAATCCGCAGGAGCATGCGTACTTTTTTGCGCCTGATGGTAGATCTATGGGGTTTCATATTGCCTTGCCGGAAGCCGTAGAGCGTTCCAATATTTCCAAAGGCGAAGCTTTGCAAAAAATAGAGAATTATTTGGATAAAAATCCTTTAGCGGGTGTCAATACAGATGAATATATATTGAAAGATTATTCACAAGTGAAGCAAAGTAATGGGCGTGTTGATCATACCTTTACCTACGAGCATCAAAGTAAGCATATTGAAAAGGCTCGGTATAAATATGAAGCGAAAGTTTCTGGGGATACCATTACTTTAGTGCATGCTTTTATTGATGTGCCAGAAGCGTTTTATGATAAATATAAATCTATGCGGTCCTCTAATGAGTTATTGTCCAATATTGGGAATATATTGGTGTTCGGTGTGTATGGTATGTTGATGTTTTCAGCTGTTATTTATGCTTGGAATAAAAATAAATTAGACTGGTATCATGCCGTAGGTATTGCAGGGGTGATTGTTTTTATGGGGGCTCTTGCGATGGTTAACGCTCTACCGTCTCATTGGTTTTATTCTTATAACACGCTATCTTCTCCTTATTTATTTTACATTAGTTTTTTAAACAATGTATTACACAGTTCTTTGTGGAGTTTTTTCTTTTTAAGTGTGACGTTTCTTGCAGGGGATTATCTCACGCGAATGGCGTTCCCACATCATATTAATTTCTGGATGGCGTGGCGTAGAGAAGCCAGTGCTTCGTGGCTTGTAAGTGAGCAAATTGCGATAGGGTATGGTCTGTGTTGTGTTAGTTTAGGTTATATAGCACTTTTTTATACCACGGTCCTGCAACTTCCGGGTGTATGGTCGCCGTCTCATAACTTCCATGATCCTAATATCATAAGCGATTATGTTCCTTTTCTAGGGCCAATTAGTCGCTCACTGCATGCAGGTGTTTGGGAAGAATTTTTGTTTAGAGCGGTTCCTTTATCTGCTATCGCAATATTAGGGAAGCGTAGGGGTAATGTGAATCTTTACTTGTCTATTGGGATTATCATCCAAGCTTTTATTTTTGGTTTGGCACATGCAAGTTACCCTCAACAACCATCATATATACGCATGGTCGAATTAGGTATTGAGTTTATTATTTATGGGGTGGTGTATCTACAGTATGGCTTGTTACCTTGTATTGTTAGTCATTATCTTTTTGATGTTTTTGCGATGAGTGAAAGTTTGTTTTTTATGCAAACACCAGGTATTGCCATTCAGCAGGTC
>CAXGBK010000027.1:0-3816 GCA_964008345.1 uncultured Coxiella sp. | reverse complement strand
TGATAAATCGCAAGTTAGGGTATTTATGCGAGCCAATATAGACACCTTCAAGCAAAGAATCTACAATCCCAAGATCCCGCAGTCTTGCATATTTCAATTGTGGATCATAATAAGCATTAAGGTTATCCACCGCAACGACCGTATCACCTCTTGCCAGTAAAGCTTTTGCAACGTGATATCCAATAAATCCGGCAGCACCAGTTAACAGCACTATCATAATAAGCCCTTAAATCATGCACAAAGTATACGGCGACCGCACAAAAAAAACAAGACAGAAAAGCGCTAATCTAAGCTAATACCCATCAAGCATCTTTCATGACCCAATCCCTAGTCCAATCTGCCGATACCAAGGAGATCGCGCCGACTCTATTCCTACTGGCATGCTGCGGCGCATCAAAGCCATATTTAGTACTATAGTCAGTCAAATCACTGACCGCACTAGCATCGCTAAAGTCAACAACAGTAGCCCCGTCCTCATTTGTACCATTCACATAAAATCCTGCGTAACCTGCCTGTAAGCTGGAAACAATGGGTGAAAGACTCACAACCACTTTCGGACTAAGAGCAGTATTAACGTTATCTGATTTATTATCATCCCAATAACCTGCAAATGGCGAATCTGAATCCGCAAGGTCACCTGTTATGGCTATCCCTTTTGCTTGTATTTCTTTCAGATTTGTCGGTGACGATGTACCTAGTGCAGTAGTACTCGTGCCATCAATGCTAAACAATCCATTTACCCCTGTCCCTGCTGAAACGACGCTATTGTACAACCTAAACTGGGTCGAATTAAGAAGATCAATCTGCTCATAGTTGGCACTGTTGCCCGCAATCAAAGTTGCATTAGCAATAACCGGTCTCGTTATAACGTCTGCACCACTATTCACATCAGTAGCAGCAGAAGCCGCATTATTCCATGACTGAATAACCGATGCGTCACTGGATGGAACATCAACTTTAGAGCGATCAATAATCAAGTACTGTATACCACCGGTGTAACCCTGATTGGCAAACAGACTTGTCCCAACCTCAGCGGCACTTCCTGCAGCATTACGTGTTGTTGCATCGTTCTTCGCGGTAATCAAAACACGTTTGAGATTCACATCGCCACCGTAAAGCGCAAGACCATGCCCTTGGTGATTATGAATATGAATAGAGTCAAGAACCGTCTGATTACCTACCCCATACAGCCCAAAACTTGTACTTGTAGTAGAAACCGACGTAACATGAATTTTATAACCCGCATTCTCTATGCGCAAATAACGAATCGTACCACTATGATCATTCGTAGTAGCATCAGCAGTAACACCATATCCTGGCACCAATGCTTTTTGCGCTACAGTACCGCTGCTAAGTCCAAATACATAAGCGCCAGCCACAGATTGATCGGACTGGTTGCTTAGCGCATTACCGACAATATGCAATCCACCCCAAGCTCCGTGTAACGATGAATCTGCCGCAGAACGCATAATAATAGGCTGCGTTTTCGTCCCACGCGCATCTATCCTAGCACTTCGCAACACCGTTAATGAACTCACAATCTCTTTACCTGCAACCACGTTTGTAGCATTGTCTGACTTCGTTGCATTCGCAAGTGGCGCCGTCTCTTTAACGGTAATTTGATCCTTAGGCAAGGCCTCAATAATCGTGCCCGGGTCTATAGTAAGCGTTGGGCCATCAAAAGTCCCTACACCACTAGCCTGTATACCGGATTTCATTTTGTTTTCCCCAAACAAAACATCTCCATCTAGGTAAACTCTGGCCCGCGATGTCAAATGCATATCACTGGTATAATTCTGACCGCTTTTCAGCGTTAAAAAGTGATGATAACCATCGGTTGAATACGTGGTACCTGCAGGAACATCAAAGATACGCTTCCCAAATACAACACTGTCCACACGATCTGGATGCCGTTGTAACATACGCTGTTTGTGTGGCAACAATTTGGATGATGCCATACCCAAAGGAAGTTGGATATAAGCTTTAAAACCATAACTTGTGTCGACCGACTTACTCTTCGCATCCACACCTACACCCATGGTCACACCAGGACGTTCATATTCTAGGCCAAACGACCCAAAATAAATACTGTCTGCCACATAGCGACTGGTAAAATAACCAGCCTTAGTTAAAATGTGCAGCGATGACTTATTGTCCAGATGCATAGAGTTTCTCAACCCTATATCCATACCCTTCATTGCTTGATATAATATGGCATGAGGCGCCCGTAGGTAAGATTTTGGCTGGGTGGTCAAAGGAACATAAGCACTTAACTGCAATCCAAGATTACCTACCGCATAATCCACCCCAGTATTCAAGTGGGCGAAATGCAAATATTTCATCGAAGTATAATCACCCACCGCATACAAACCTAAAACATTATCCGTTTGCGTTTCAAAACGATACATTCCACCAAAACTTGCACTACCAGCTTCTGCCTTGGCAAGATAACTCCCTTTCCCCAACAGGGCCAAGTAAGCATGAGCATTGTACAATGCCAACGGAACCGTAATATCTCCCGAAGTTATCATCGGATGTTGTTTTTCCTGTTGTGCAACATCTAGGAGCAATTTTTGTGGAAAGAAACCCGAAACCCCAATACTTCCGCGTAAGCTCGAGTCTAAAACTCCAGTAGAAGTAGCCGTAATCGGTATGAGTAACAACAACCCCACCATATTTTTTAAAGACATCATTATGCGCACCGTTGATTAAGATAAAATGAAATATTAAACAATATACTTAAAAAGTACTACCAATACCCCAATAAGTCAAGATCATTAATCCTCATGATGTGGACTGATGCGGCCAACCTGTTTGCATTTTTTGCCACGAGTCTTGATTCATATCACCATATAAAAATAGCGTTATCGCCAACGATGTTAACGCTTCAGGAATATGCTTTTGTAAAGAAACCGTTGTTTGCAAAACCTTTTTGCCTTTAGCAGGTATTTTTACGACATGTCCTTCATGTAGATACGGATACATAATATACGGTTGAGCAACATCTGGGGCAACACGAGCTAGCAACCGATATGTCATGGTTTTATTCAGTGGATTTGTAATCGTGATACGAACTGGCTGCTTCGTACCAGGATGCAATTCTAGCAATGGCGTATCAACGTGAATCTTAACAGGCAAACTATCTGTAGCCGTATGTGTGGTAATATACACACTCGCTTTGGCATTAGCAGCCATAGGCTTATCCGAGTGCAATTGCGTTTCACCCGTACTACCTCCGTGCGCATGTCCTGACAGGCCATGTAACCAATAATACATTGGAATCATAGCGAAAGAGGTTGAGAATGCAAACATCCAAAATAGCACCAGACGTATCGCTACATTTAGCTTGCGTTGCTTCATCAGCTCCAGTTTATCATTATGCGGCGCAGCAGCTTCAACCAATAAGTGCCAAACCCATAAACTAAAGAACATAAAAAACAGTAAGACCCCTGCCATCATCACGAATAAACTGTAGGTAAACCCGTGCAAAAACCCGACAAAACCGATTATTGCCATTAGAAAACTCAGTGCTTGTAAAAAAGGTATAACACCTATCATGCTTTTTCTCCGTAACTGTATAGCGCTTTTGTAATTTTAGGTGGGACAGCAAAGGTATGATAAGGCGCAGGAGATGGCAGTGTCCATTCTAAGCCGCGCGCACCATCCCAAACTTGTGAGCTGGCTTTACGCTTAACCAGCAGTCCCTCAATTAACACATACACCAGGAGAAGTTGCGCAAACCCAAAAACAAAACCCCCGACTGAAGCGATAAGATTAAAATCGGCAAACTGCAATGCATAATCCGGTATCCTTCTT
>CAXGBK010000026.1:0-3863 GCA_964008345.1 uncultured Coxiella sp. | reverse complement strand
GATCGGTATGGGTTTATGGTTGCTGCGAAGAAAACACTGCTCCCACGTATTGACATGGTTTCTTTTGCACAACTCGGTTATAACCGTGGTAATCGAAGCCTTTTAACAACAAGTTCCACGAGCCAAAATCATCGTCATAACTATGCTTCTTTGGTGTTTAATACGAGCTTGAAAGTGGAAGAGTATATCAATGACAAGGATTTCAAATTAATGGGGCGTATTAATCTGATTGGAGAATATACAACCAGTTATAAAGATTGGCTGTTTGATTGGCGTAGTAAGCTTATAACGCAAATTATGCCGGAAATTGGCGTGGAGTTTGATACACATGTTCATCATATGCCTCTGAAGAGCTATTTGTATACGGCTTACAACAGCGTTATGTCTGGGTTGACACAGCATTACCAACTTAATGGTGATGCGCATGAATACCGCCAGCGTAACTTCTCAGGGTTACACGTAGGTGGAGAGGTCCGTTCAACCCTTTATCGTAATTCGGATGTAGCTGTGTTTGCCGATTATCGATCTGATAAATCTTATTCGGCTGGTATTAGATTTATACTAGAGACAAAAAGACCGATTGTCTGGCGTAAACAAGGTTTATTCCAAAATTATTACACCAAATAGTCTACTTTAAGATCGCGAAAATCTCGGTTTGTGCAGCTTTATCTGGGGCAAAGATATGCACCTTGTCTTTGTGGCGTAGCATTGTATTCTCGTTGAACTCTAATACTTGTTTTTCTCTTATTAGCCCGAACAGCACGCTATTTTTAGGTAGATTCCAATCGCTTTCTTTCTTTCCATCTAAATGCTCAGGCACGCTAATCTCCATGATAAATCCCGTATGGCGACTAAGTTTATGTACTTCGTGTACATCTTTGGGTGTGATTTGCTTAAAAATGGCGTCTAAGAGTATCTGTTGTGGAGATAATATCAAATCAATAGGTGAGTGCTCAATTAGTGGAATAAGGCTTTCTCGCTTTATAGTTGCTGCCACAAATGGAACCTTGTGCGTGCAGCCCTGTAATGCGCATACAAGGTTGTTTTCGTCATCTTCGCTTAAGGCTAGTAAAGCGTCCATCTTATGCAGTTCCTCCTCATCAAGAAGCGCTGTGTCGTTTATATCGCCATGTATCACGGTGACTTGTTGATGTTGCTCGGCTATACGGCGTGCGGTCGTTAGATCAGGTTCAATGACCGTTATTTGGTATGGCGTATCCATTGAGTTGAGTAGCTCTTGTGTTACCGAACTCCCTCCTGCAAGCATGATAGCCTCATAGGGATTTTGTTTGCCTGTTATGTAGTGGATGATGCCCGCATCATAGCTTTCTGGGACGGCTATTAATAATTCATCTTTTGCCAGACATATCGTATTATCTTGTATGCTGAGGGCCTCTCCATCACGGTAATGCCCAACGATAGCACTGGGTTTGGCTAAGTTTTTATGTATGCTTTGTATGTCTTTGCCAACAATCGGTGCATCCTGCTCAACGATTATATTAAGCGTGTTGATGATACCATCAGCGGTACTGATGATCTCCTCAGTATACCGGTGCTTGAGCAGTTGTTTAACGATTTTTGCCATGAGGTGCGCACTCGATAAACACCTGTGGCGAATATTATCGCTGAATAAATGCTCTTGTATCGCATAGTACTCTAAGCTCACGCTGCAGAGGGTGTGGATCAATGGATACATATTGGATATGACTTGGCTAGCAATGATATTTTGCTCCTCCATTCGACAGAGGCAAATGACTAGCTCACAATCTGCCATATTGGCTTCTTGCCAGTGCTCAGTGCTCAGTGGATTGCCAACGATAATCTGACAATCGCTATGTTTGTCTAGGTTGATTAAGGTTTCTTTGTCTTCACCAATTAGACTGATATCGTGCCCTGTAGCAAGCTCTTTGGCTATGGCTTGCGCTATAATGCTGTCTCCTAGGATGATAATATGCATGTGATCGGATTAAAGGTCTTGCTGCATTATAGTTGATGTTTCTAAAATAAACCGATTAAATATTTATAAAATTCAAAATCGACGTAGAAGACGCCATTATTTACGATTCGGTTTTCCATAGATGTTCCCTGATTAGGCCGTGAGTGGTCAGGGTAGCTGGTGCTATCATATTAAGCGCTAAACGGTTTATTATATGGTTAGATCGATCGTATTGGTCTTTCTATCAAAGAAACTTGCTGGAGAAGTCATAATAGAACGTAGCACCGGTAAAATTCTCTTTTGAGCCAGAGGACGATGCATTTTTACACTTAAATCGATTGACTTCGATATTTCTAAAATAGATTGGATGATCTCACTGTTCTTTAAAGCTTCGCATTCATCACTGTCGATAGTGTTAAGAAGATCTGCAAGACGTGCAACGTCGGTCGTGTCGCTAAAGAATTTCCAAATACCGGATGCTCTGCCATCTATATATTTATTATCAAAGAATACATTTACCGAAGTAGCATCACCCTTAG
Source organism: uncultured Coxiella sp. (assembly GCA_964008345.1). Classification (GTDB taxonomy): domain Bacteria; phylum Pseudomonadota; class Gammaproteobacteria; order Comchoanobacterales; family Comchoanobacteraceae; genus CACBGS01. The sequence continues at coordinate 1,388 of CAXGBK010000026.1, read as the reverse complement.
GCAATCCAAAATAGTCGGCTGTACTCGGTTTAACACCATTACTATATTGTTGGCACACATTATATATTCCTTTTTTACAATCAGAACGGTCAGACACTCGCAAAAGTACGGTGCACTCTAAGTAGTTTTTTAACATTCGATCTAGCACATACAGCCTGGCCGGAGTTGAACTGGGGTCTCCGAACTTCGATGTTACATTAATCGGTTTTATAGCCTCTGTACGCGCTTGTATATGGCATAGTGAGTTGACAAAAAGACCACTCTCACCGATCCTACCATTTAGTGCACAGGACATGTAGGAAACAAATGTAGAATCTTCGGTAGTAGGATGGGGATCAGAATGGCTTGGCTTACTTTTTGCTTTTTTCACGACGATAACCTCACTCGCTGAGTCGGCCGTTTGTGTGGTATGAAACATACTAGTATGGGTGTTAGCTGGGCTGGCAGGTTTTCTTTTATGACCGGTACGGTTGTTTTGCTCGGTTGTGACCGATAAATCCTCGGCATGCGTGGTACCGTATAAGGATGGATGACTGAAGCTGGGTTGGCTACTCGAGGATGGTTTGGAGGATATGGATTTTTGATGAACAGAATCCATAAACCAGCTCTTGCATGTCGGATGAGAAAAATCTTCTTCTGTTGCATAGGGTATAATATGATTTTTTATGAACAGCGATAAGGTACTGGGGGTGTTTGAGAGTGCCAACGTTATAGCACTTATCCCAAAGCGGTTTTTGTATCTAAGTGAGGGACCCTTGTTATCAGGATACCTTGCCATGATGTCACAAAACAAAACTCGATTTGTTGGGAACGCTAGATAGCCACAAAGCCATATTATTAGAGAACTTTTGTAATGATCTATTTGGATAAAATCATTCCCTAGGGTGGATGCGTCACACGAAACGAAGGCGTTTTGGAAGGCCAACATATCTTCTGCGAAAGCTTGTATGCTATAACTGCCTTTGCTGATAGCTTGTGTAATACGATGATAATCGGTAACTGTTAATGTTTTCATAGACTTTATTTTTAAATAGTGATTGATAATATATCTTTTTTTGTGAATTGTCAATGTTTCTAACCCGTTAATGCCGCTGCGATTCCATGGGTACTGTTCGTGTAAGGACCTGGTTTAGTCGGTCTGTTGACGATGGCGCCTCTTTGTCTCGATTGCTAATAGCATATGAGGGATAGTGATTGAGAAGATAAAGATAAAAAGAGGTCTTAAATAATCGTGTAAGTCAACGTTTTTTAAATCTTGTGTGATCAGGCTACTAAAAAGAATAAGCAAACACCAAGAAGTAAAGCTGGTGGCTATGAGTGCGAAGATGTCTTTTTTTGTGAGGGGGTGGTGGCGTGCATAATGGTTTATGTGTCGTACACTATGAAGT
>CAXGBK010000025.1:0-17538 GCA_964008345.1 uncultured Coxiella sp. | reverse complement strand
TATTTTGCTAACTATAGTTCTTGAAGAAGTAAAATCTAATGCTGTTAGCAGTGTTTAGTAATAGCGCGTGGGGAACCCTTGGCTAAAAAATGCGTTACTTGACACTTGCTTATTCTCTTTTTCTAAATGGATTGCCATAATGTGAAAAATCATAATATTAATCAGTTAGTTGTTAGCGTCATGGGTATGGTGTGTTAGTGAGTGTTAGTTGAACATGGTATAAGTATTGACAATAAATTGACATGGATATATTGATCGATTTATCAATTTTTTACCAAAGCTATTAATGGGTGATTTTGGTTTTATATTTTTTAGAAAAAGCGAATAGATGCTATGCCAATAAAGTGTTTTTTTAGGGGCGAATTTTTTTTGAAAATCATTATTTAATAAAAGTTTATGCGGGTGGCGCTGGTGAACTATATGGATATTTGACTTGGCTCGTTTAATTGTGTATTTTACATGATTCGAAAAATTAATAAGGAGACATAATGAAATTTAAAACTGCACGTCAGGCATATAGTGTTCTGCTGTCAAGAGCAAGAAGTATTTATAATACTAAAATGCAACAGGCTAAAGATCATGGTGTTCACCGTGGATCAGATGATACCGATCTGTGGGCTCGGAGGTGGTTTCAGTGGAATATTTTTTCTGATATGTTTAGCCCAAAAAGAGTAGTTATTATCGATAGGCACGGGCGAAAAGACTATGCTGATGGTGGTTCAGATGAGAAATCTGGGCGAACTTTATTTGGTTTACTATCCGCTTTTGCTATTATCACGTCGGTTGTTGTTGGCCTGTACTCAGGCGTGAAATATCTTTTAGAGCGACCTTGGGATAATCATTTGTTTAAATATTGGAAACGTTTTAGATCAAAAAACCCACGTTGGATTGAAAGTTTATTTGAATTGGTTGTAAGTTTTGCTGGAGCTGCAATAGTAGGATCGGTGATGTGGTCGCTTGCATCCTTAACATCATTTGCGGGTGTTGCAGATCTTATGGGTTTAGGGAGTTGTGCTTTGGGATTAATGTTGGGTAATTTCATAGCGGTTCAACTTAAACGCTCGATGTTTCCGATGGGAACAGGCTACGATATCGGTTATCGTATTCCTGTTATGTTTAATGATGTGTCTTATGATTATTCTAGGGTTATGGAAAGTGCTGAATTGGATGTGAAAATGTCACGTTATTTAGACATGGTCCCAGATTCTAAAGAGATGAATCGATTAGATACAGCGACATTATGGTTGTTTGTAAAGTTTGTTAGAAAACAAATTAAAGACGACGTAGTGGAGGCTGCCGATCATGCAGATTTTGAATCACTTGATAAATTCTATACTTTTTTGAAAAACTTGCCTGAAGAAAATTCTAACAAGGAAGCGATGGTATGTTTGGCTGAGATGTCTAGGGATAACATCAGGGCAAATGATCTATCTGCTGTAGTAAAACTTTTGAAGCAGCATGCGGTGAAACCGTGTAGCACAGAAAAATGCTATCATTCTAAAGGACGGCAGAGACGAGATTTTTTCCAATATTCGGCTGAGAGAGCTTGTGATAATTTGGAAGTTATTGAGACGCAACTTCGAGATCTTGAAATGGGTACAAAATTTAGAGGTAGCTATTCGGCTGCTGCATGAGCTTAAAATGATAAGACATTGAGAGGGCATTGTATGTTGTATCTGGTTTCTTTCTGGATAGTGCTGTATGATATTATCGTACTTAGATACTTTTAGTCATGATCGCTATCAAACATATATTGTCATTGCAAGATGGGTGTTTTTTTCAGGGAATGGCCAAACTTTATGGGATAGATTCGCGGCAGCTTAAGGAAGCTTATTTTGCTGCGAGTGCAAGCTGTGGTAAAAAAAGATATGTTCACTCATTTGCATTTGTGGTCAGGAATATGTTTTTGAAAAGACATTGTTTGCGAGGATTGGTGGAAGCGGGTGTATCGGTTGCAGGGGGATGGTTTGTGCATAGGATGTTTGCAGCTAAACTGTTTTCTATCTTTTCGGCAGGTTTTGGTGCTTTCACATTTTCACGGTATTGGTTCTATGGAATAAAATGGTTGGCTTCTGCAGGGGCTTTTGCGCTTGGGTACGTTTTTTCAAATTATTGTGTGTTGAAATGCTATCGTTTTTTTAACCCACTGGGTTCTATTCGTAGTTTTAATCATTTAAGTAAGCAAAAACAGCAATACTTGCAATGCTCAGATCGGTTTTTTGTTAAGGATAGATGTGGGATAAAATTGCAAGACGTTCATAAGCAATACCATAAGACAAGATTTCTTAATGTGGTTGCTAGGTTACGCTTATATGCTCGATTGTATAGCAGCTTGGATATGTTGAGACCCTATGATGAGATTATGTTGGATGAACGAAAAATTCTGTACCGTGATTTACAAATGCAGTGGTCTCAGGGCGTAGAAAATGTTTATGAATGGCTGCGTTATGACAAAAAATTAACCGAAGACAATGCGAATTATTTTGTCGATTTTATTGACTTTATTTTATACTCGCATGAAGTGTTACCCAAAAGTAAAGAACGCGAAGAAGTCTTGGACCTATATAAAGCGTGTCGAACTTTGTTTTTGGACAATACAGCTGATATTGCATCTTTTACGGAGGATAAAGTACAAACTGATGGTTTATATGAGGATATTGAAAAAGCATTCTACACTAGATCGACGACTTCTAAGTCTTTTTATTAAATAATTACAGTTAATTTTTTTTTTTGTGCTATAGACATACTTTACTTGTTGGATGTTTGTGATGCAAAAACGTTTTATTGATTGTGAAATAGATCATGGGATTGCACGGCTGTACTTTTGTAGGCCCCCAGTTAACGCATTGTCTGCTGCATTTCGTACACAATTATATGATACTCTAAAAGCATTGATCGAGGACGATGCCATTCAAGGTATTATTTGTCTTACACGTGAATTACCTTTTAGTGCTGGTGCAGATATAAAAGAATTTTCAAAAGGGATGCAAGGGCGTGGTTTTATGGATTTGTATGCTGTTATTTCGCAGTCAAAAAAACCGATCGTCTGTGGTATTCGCCATTACGCCTTAGGTGGGGGGCTTGAGTTTGCTATGTTGTGCCATTATCGGGTTGCTCTTCGTTCTGCTAAGTTAGGCCAACCTGAGATTAAGCTGGGCATCATTCCTGGTGGAACAGGGACACAGAGTCTACCAAGATTGGTAGGTGTTGAACTTGCTATTAGGATGATGCTTTCTGGTGAGCCAATAGATGCAAAAACGGCGTATAATCATGGTTTGCTTGATCAGTTTTGTGAAGATTCACTGGAAGACGGTTGTTTACAATTTATGAGAAAGGTGATTAGTGATCCAGTGGAGATGCCTTTGTTGCGCCAGTCACCTGATTATGATGAAGGTTTTTTTGAAGAACAATATCAAGCGGTTTCTTCAAAATCTTATGGGTTTGCAGCCCCAAAAAGAATCCTAGACTGTGTACATGCGGCATGTCATCTTTCGTTAGAAAAGGGATTGGCTTATGAGCAAAAACAGTTTTTTGAACTGGTGACTGGTCCTGAATCATCTGGTATGCGTTATTTATTTATGCAAGAGCATTTATCTCGACATGTACAAGGTGTCGATATGGCTACTGCTATGCCAATAAATAGTGTAGGCATAGTAGGAGGGGGATTGATGGGTTCTGGTATTGCTATTACAGTGCTTAGTCGAGGCCTTCCTGTGATTTTAGTAGAAATGAATGAAGCATGTGTTACCAACACGCAAGAACGTATTAATAGATACTTTGCACAGCAAGTCACCAAAAGTAAGATTACGGTAGATCAGCAAAAATTATTTTTGGATAATTTGAAGATCTTTGATAACTATCAATGTTTAGCAGATTGTGATCTGATTATTGAGGCTGTTTATGAAGATATAACTGTAAAAAAATCTGTACTTACTAAAATTAGTGCTGTTTGTAAAACGGATGCAATGATTGCCAGTAATACATCAGCGCTTGATATGAATGTTTTAGCAGCGTGCACAAAAAAGCCCGAAAATTTTTGTGGCTTGCATTTTTTCAGTCCTGCACCCCTTATGCGACTATTGGAGGTTGTTAGGGCTAGTAAAACAGATGCAGCTGTTTTGGCTAGTGTTTTAAATTTTTCACGAACAATAAAAAAAATACCAGTGGTTGTTGGTGTTTGCCCTGGTTTTGTAGGAAATCGTATGGTGATTCGCTATTTCCAACAAGTTGAATATTTATTATTAAGAGGGGTAAAGCCTCAAGAAATTGATCAAGCAATGACCGATTTTGGATTTGCCATGGGGCCATGTCAGATGGCAGATATGTCAGGCCTTGATATTTGTAAACATATGATACCAGGCGATACGTTGGCCGCCGTTATGGTTGCGGCATCGCGCTTAGGTCAAAAAAATTCAGCTGGGTTCTATAACTATGAATCTGGCTCTAATTTACCAATACATGCACCTGAGGTTGTGGATATGATTGCCACTTACGCCTCTGAAAAGGCTATCGAGCCAGAGACTTTTACACAAGCTGAAATAGTAGATCGTTGCATGATGGCCCTGATTCATGAAGGCTTTTCTATTATTGCAGAAAAAATAGTTGAGCGAGGAGGGGACATAGATTTGGTGTATGTGTATGGATATGGATTTCCTTCATATCGTGGAGGCCCGATGTTCTACGCCGATCAAATGGGTTTAAAGACGGTGCTAAATCGCATTAAAAATTATCAGAAAGAGGACCCTGGTTTTTGGAAAATACATCCTCTATTAGAGCGTTGTGTTAAGATGGATAAAAAAATTTCCCAAATGAGGTCTGCGTAATGGATTTTATCGTGGTTGGATACCTCGCATCTCTTTGTACATCATCTGCAAATATTCCTCAGATAGCTCGCATTATTCGATCGCGGTCAGGGGCAGATGTGTCGTACGTGTATCTAACTATTCATATTACAGGTTGTTCATTATGGGGTATATATGGAACTTTAACTGGTAAATTACCTTTAGTTTTCCATGGTGTAATAACATTTCTCCTACTGGTTACCATGTTAACTTTGAAGCTGTATTTTCAGTTTTATGCGAGGAAAATATTATGATTATCTCAACGTGTATTGGTGTATTGGCAAGTTTATGCGGTATATGTGCTTTTTGTCCGCAGGTTGTTAAAATGTTTAGAACCAAATCGGTACATACAGTGTCCATTTATTGGATTCTTTCTTTAATGATGGGCTGTTTACTATGGATTTTTTACAGCTATACAGCCGGAGATTGGCCTGTATTTATTTCTAATTTGTTTATTGGTTGTATGCTATTGTCTATGTGTTACATGAAAATCGCGTATACAAAAAAATAAAATAATGATTAAAAAATCTGGTGATATAAAAATATGGGCGGGTTATTATGCAGTCAAGTACGTACACATACCTGGCTGATTGCCTTATGGATAGTCAGGCAAACTTGTATGGTTTACCTGTGTGTCATGGTTTTATAAAAAACGCGTTTAAGATCCGATCTTTGTAATAAATTGTTTGATTTTATCTAACCAGTTGTTGGTTCTTGGACTGTGTCTACTACCACCATTTTCAAGAGATTTAGCAAAGTTTTCTAGTAGATCTTTTTGTTTTTTATCTAGTTTTACCGGTGTTTCGATGTGTACTTTGCAGATTAAGTCTCCGGCAATGCTACTTCGTATGCCTTTTACCCCTTTGCCTCTCAACCTAAAGGAGGCGCCTGTTTGGGTTTCTGCTGGGATTTTTATGGTTACTTCGCCGTCAATGGTGGGTGCTTTTATGGACGCGCCTAGACATGCTTGTGTGAAGCTAATCGGGATCTCACAGTGTAGATCATGATTGACTCTTTTGAATATAGCATGTTCTTTTACTTCTACTTCTACAAATAGGTCCCCACTGGGCCCTCCGTCCATACCTGCTTCGCCTTCATTGGATAGCCGTATTCTGTTTCCGGTAGCAATCCCGGCAGGGATGTTTACGGCTATGGTTCTTTGTTTGTTAACGCGTTTTTTACCGTTGCATGTGCCACAAGGATTTTTGATAATCTTACCTTCCCCGTGACATTTTGGGCACGTTTGTTGCAAACTGATAAATCCTTGTTGTATCCTTATTTGGCCGACACCATTGCAATAGTCGCAGCTGGTGACGCCTGTTCCACCGCTGCCATTACAGTCAGGGCATTTGCTCAGGGCTTTGAATTGTATGGTCTTTTCGCAGCCTTTGATGGCTTCTTCAAGAGAGATACTAATTTGATAAGCAAGATCTGTTCCTCTTTGTTGTCGCTGCTGCTGAAAAGGATTACCACCTACGAATTCCTCGAATATTTTGCCAAATATATCTTGGTTGAAATCGAATCCCCCGTGATGACCTGCACCACCACCAGCATTGGCACCATCCACGCCTGCGTGACCAAATTGATCATACATTTGCTTTTTTTCAGGATCACTGAGTACACTGTATGCTTCATTGATACTCTTGAATTTCTTTTCAGCTTCCTTATCGCCTTTGTTACGATCAGGATGGTACTTCATAGCTAGGCGCCGGTAGGATTTTTTTAATGTATTGCTATCGGCTCCTTTACTAACGCCAAGGGTTTCGTAGTAGTCTTGTTTACTCATATTAATACTCTGTCAAAAAAGATCTATTTGTCATCTTCTTTGACTTCTTTAAAGTCGGCGTCTACCACATCTGGATCTTGCTGGTTGTCATTGGGTTGCTCTTGGGCTTGTTGATTTGCATTAGGTGCTGCGTACAGTTTTTGTGCAAGGCTGGCGTTAGCTTGGTCAAGTGCCTCTTTTGCTGCTTTGATCTGCTCGATTTCTTTACTTTTTATGGCTTCTTCAAGCTTTTTGCAGGCTTCCTCTAGTCCTTTTTGCTCATCTTCTGTTAGTTTATCGCCTGCTTCTTTCGCTGCTTTTCTGGTTCCATGAATAAGTTGCTCAGCTTCATTGGATGCTGTCACAAGTTCTTGGAATAGTTGATCTGCCTCTGCGTGCTTTTCAGCGTCTTGTACCATTTTTTCAATTTCCTCGTCGCTAAGTCCTCCTTTGGCCTTAATGATGATAGATTGAGATTTTCCAGTGGCTTTGTCTTTCGCGGAAACATTTAGGATTCCGTTGGCGTCGATATCAAAGATAACTTCGATTTGTGGCATACCCCTAGGTGCTGGTGGAATATCAGCTAAGTTAAATTCGCCTAGTGATTTGTTTTGGGTTGCAACGCTTCTTTCCCCTTGTAGAACATGTACGGTTACCGCTGTTTGATTGTCTGAAGCAGTTGAAAATACTTGTGTTGCTTTAGTTGGGATGGTTGTGTTTTTCTTGATTAGTGGTGTCATCACGCCTCCCATCGTTTCAATTCCAAAAGACAGTGGGGTAACGTCTAATAGTAGGATGTCGTTAACATCTCCAGATAGTACACCAGCTTGGATTGCTGCTCCAATTGCAACGGCCTCGTCTGGGTTAACGTCTCGACGTGGCTCCTTTTTAAAGAAGTCCTTCACGGCTTCTTGAACCTTGGGCATACGTGTTTGACCACCAACTAAGATGACCTCATCGATGTCGGATATATTGATCTTCGCATCTTGTATTGCTATCTCGCATGGTTTGATGCTTCGCGTGATTAAGTCTTCAACCAATGATTCGAACTTAGATCGTGTTATCTTTAGATTTAAATGTTTTGGCCCACTTGCATCGGCTGTTAAATAGGGCAGGTTTATTTCGGTTTGTTGTGCACTAGAGAGTTCTATTTTTGCTTTTTCTGCTGCTTCTTTTAGCCTTTGTAATGCAAGTTGATCTTTGCTGATATCAACACCCTGGTCTTTTTTGAAGCTTTCAGCAAGATAGTCGATCAAGTGTTGATCGAAGTCTTCTCCACCTAGGAATGTGTCTCCGTTGGTAGCTAATACTTCAAATTGGTGTTCGCCATCAATTTCAGCGATTTCAATGATCGAAACGTCAAATGTTCCACCACCAAGATCGTAAACAGCGATTTTCCTGTCGCCTTTTTGTTTGTCCAGTCCATAAGCTAACGCAGCCGCTGTTGGTTCATTAATGATACGCTTTACTTCTAGACCTGCTATTTTACCTGCATCTTTTGTTGCTTGGCGTTGTGCGTCGTTAAAGTATGCTGGTACGGTTATTACCGCACTGTCGACTTTTTTGCCAAGATAGTTTTCGGCTACGGTTTTCATTTTTTGTAAAATAATAGATCCGGCTTTTTCTGGAGACCAAAGTTCTTCTTTACCCTCGTGTGTTACCGCAAACCGAACATCCCCATTTTTTGCAGCCTTGATCTTGTAACCGACTTTTGCTGTCTGGACAACTTTATCTTTTTCTTTATGCCCCATGTAGCGTTTTGTGGCATATAAGGTGTTGTCTGGGTTGGTTACGGCCTGACGTTTGGCTGTTTGCCCACAGCTTATTTCATTATCTTGTGTGATACAAATATAGGATGGCGTTGTTCTTGTGCCTTCTTGGTTTTCAATAACTTTTACTTGCCCCCCTTTTTCCATGACGGCAACGCATGAGTTGGTTGTTCCAAGATCGATTCCGATCGTTATTCCATTTGATGATGACATTTCATAACTCCTGTTTTGTTAATGTTAGCATGAGTGTTAACTTGTTTTTGATATATGGGCGTGGTTTTTTTTTTCAAGTGTAAAAATTGATTTTCTACACTAAGTTTCTTTTTTCTCGTTTTTAGCAACGATAACCCTTGCTGGTCTAAGAATACGATCTTTAAGTTTGTAACCGGTTTGGATGGTTTGCATAACGTGGTTATTAGGGAGTTCTTCGGTAGGTTGGCTAACCATTGCCTCGTGGAGATGGTGGTTGTATGCTTCTCCTTTTTCTGGTTTTAAGGGTTCTATTCCATGTGTTTTCAGTGTTTTGTTGAATATGCTTAGTATCATCTCAAGCGCTTGTTTTTGCTCTTCGCTGCAGGTATGGATGCCTTGTTCGAGTGCGTCGGCAATGTTTAACAAGTCGGTTGCAAGTTTTTGAATAGCGTAATTACGGGCTTTTTCTTCTTCACGTAAATGTTTTTTACGTTCGTTTTCGTGCTCAGCAAAATGTTCTAATTTGAGTTTATGAAGTGCTTGTTCGTGGTTCTTTTTTAGTTCGTTGATTTCTTTTTCATAATCTCTTTCTTGTGTGGGCTCTGCTTTGGTATCTGCATCAGAGGGGGCTTTTTGCTTAGCCTTCTTGAGGAGATGTTCGCTGGATAACGATTCAGAGTTGTTTGCTTTTTTATTATCTTCTGATGTTTTAATGTGCGTATCTTTTATGTTAGACATAGGTGAGCCTCCTTATTTCACTATCATTGAAAGCCATTATTCTATCACAATTAAATCTCTAAGGCTATCATTATTGTTTTGGGCTTGCGTTTTAATAGTTGGCTATCGTGGTGTTTATTTTTTATTTTTTTTAGAAAGTAGCTGGTTGAGTTGTGCGTGGGTTTTTGCTACATTTGGTTCGGTATGAATATAATTTGGAATGCCCGTGCAGTATAACGATTTTTTTAGGCAACGCTTTAAGATGTTTTTTTATTTTGTGGCGGTGCTCTTTTCTTTGGTCTCATTATTCGGGCTGGTCTACGATTGGGCACTACCGCACGCAATGTGTGAGCTATGCTTGTTAGGTCGCATGTGGATGTTGGTAGTGGTGGCATTTTCATGCTTGGGTGTTTGCGCAGTGGCTTGTAGAGCTTGGCTTTTTGCTTGTCTGGGACCGCTCCTGGTTGCTGGAGGTGTCGGTTCCTACTGGCAGTATGTTTTATACAAAGCGCATTTTTTGTCGGAATATTGCTCTTTTTCTCCAGGGCCACATTATATCCCAAAATGGTTGTTTTTGTTGTTTGAGCAAGTATATCGATTTGCGCCTTGTGAGTCCGCTATGCTTGTATTTTTTGGATACTCTTTCCCTGTATGGGCTTGTTGCCTTTATGGCTTTGCTTTGGTTGGATATTTTGCTGTATTATTCGCTAAGCCACTTAATGACAAGGTTCAAGCTTTGCATACTCTGCGATTAGCCACTTGACGCCATGTTGTCTGAATCGTACTTGTATTCGGCACTGTGGGCCACTGCCTTCTGTGTTTAGTATTGTGCCTTCACCAAAAGTTGGGTGTTTGACGTTGGTTCCTAATTGCCAGGCTTGGTTTGAATGGGCTTGGAGTTGGTGGTGAGAGGGCTGTTGGATATTGCTGGAAACGTAGTTTATATGCTTGCTGGGTATTTCCTGGATAAACCGAGAAGGTATTTGGTAGTTGTCTTGGTTAAATACCCTTCGATTTTCTGCGTAGCTAACATGGAGTGTCTCCATGGCTCTGGTCATGCCAACATAGCATAATCTTCGCTCTTCCTCTAGCTCTCTGCCGTCTTGTATCGCCATCTTGTGTGGGAATAAGCCTTCTTCCATCCCTGTTAAATAGACTTCTTTAAATTCTAATCCTTTTGCAGCGTGTAGTGTCATTAGCTGGACTTGGCTTTGGTTGTCTTGTTCCGCTTTCTTTTCGTTAGGATTGCGATTGTCAAGACTGATTTCTGCAATAAAATTACTTGCAAGTAAGAGTGTTGAGCTTGAAGTGTTTTGGGCTTGGTATTGTGCCAGAGCATGAATAAGTTCTTGTAAGTTTTCAAGTTTGTTTTTCGCTGTTTCAGGATGTTGTTTTTGTAAGTATGGAATAAGTCCCGTTGTTTGTAATAGGGTTTCAAGTAGTTCTGCAAGGGTTATCGATTGCAGTTTTGGCGTAATGTGCTCGAAAAGAATTTTAAAGCTTTGCAATGCTTCTTTAAGTCGTTTGCTGGTATCTTTGCTTTCTATGTGTTGTAGGCTGCTTTGCCACATGGAAATCATGTTGGCTTGTGCGTATTGTCTTATTTTGTCTAGGCTGGCTTGCCCAATACCACGACTTGGGGTGTTGATGATGCGTTCGAATGCGCTATCGTCATTTGGGTTGATTAGTAAGCGTAAGTACCCTAGGGCATCTTTGATTTCAGCGCGCTCGAAGAACCTTAGTCCTCCGTAGATTATATAGGGTATTCCTGCACGTGTTAGTTGCTCTTCAATGACCCTGGATTGTGCATTAGATCGGTAGAGGATGGCCTGATCGTTATAAGATTTTCCAAGTTGACGGTTGGCGGCGATATTTTCAGTAATGTAGCGAGCTTCTTCATGCTCATTGTATGCGCATAGTAATTGTATTTTGTTGCCGTCTGGTTGGTCGGTCCACAGATTTTTTCCAAGGCGTTTCTCGTTGTGTGCAATCAGTGCGTTGGCCGCCTGTAAAATATGGCCTGTGGAGCGGTAATTTTGTTCAAGTCGGGTGGTGGTACTATCGGGGAATGACAATTCGAAGTCATGAATATTTTCAATTAAAGCCCCTCGCCAGCTGTAGATGGATTGGTCGTCATCGCCAACGATGCTGACATAGTTGTGTTCTCCTGCTATAATTTTAATAAGTTGGAATTGCAAAAAATTCGTGTCTTGAAATTCGTCTACCAGTATAAAGCGAAAAATGCTCTGTAGGTGTTTTTTTAACAGTGTGTTTGTATTTAACGATTCAACAACCTTGAGAATGAGTTCATTGAAGTCGACTAAATGGCTTGTTACGCAGGTTTGCTCGTATATACGGTATATTTTTTGCATCAGTGCGGTTTGTTCGGTATGGTTGTCATCCACTTGATTGGCTCGTATACCGCGATCTTTTTGTTGGTTTATAAAATATTGCGTTTTGCGTGCAGGCATGATCTTTTCATCAATGTCATTCATTTGTTGTATTTTTTTGATTAGCCTTAGTTGGTCATCTTGATCGACTACTTGAAAGCTTTGCTCAAGGCCGCAACTATGATAGTGCTGCCGGAGAATGCGGTGGCATATGCTGTGAAAAGTTCCTAGCCACATTCCTTGTGGTTGATTGGGAAGAAGGTTTTGTATACGTGCTCTAATGGCGTTCGCTGCTTTATTGGTGAATGTTACAGCGAGGATGGCCTGTGGAGGAATATTATAAAAGTCAATAAGCCATGCGATTCGATGAACAAGGACGCGTGTTTTTCCGCTTCCCGCTCCTGCAATGATTCTTTGGTGGCTTGGTGGGGCGGAAACGGCTTCTTGCTGCTCTTTATTTAAGTCTTTAATCAACTGTTTGTCATCGTGCATGATATCGTCATGATTTTGCTTGATCGTATTGTAACACTTTGTTGAATACTCCGCCATCGGAGATTGATCTTGTGAATTTGAGATCGTTTAAAGCGCTGGTTCCGCTTTTTTTGTAAAAGTCTTGTGAAAGTCTAAGATTCCAACTAGCATGTGAGTAGGAGGGCACGATGCGTTATTTTTGGACAGGATGTATGGGGGTGTTGCTAGGTAGCTGGTTGTTCTGGAATATGGCTTATATTTTTCCTGTCAAACAAGTGATGGTGGTAACAGACGGACTGTATAGTCCTCCTGGGGTTTTTGAACAGGCTGTTGCATCTGCTTTTCCTTTTGGGTATATGGACACTACCCAAAAAATTAGGCAAGTTTTTGAAAAAACCGACTGGGTGCACCAGATGGTCGTGAAAAAGCAATTTCCTGGACGTTGGTGGCTGCGTATTACCACGAAGAAGCCAGTTCTACAGTGGAGCGAAGGTCGGAATATGCTAGATAGCTATGGTCATTTAATGTCGGTAGATGTTCCAAAAAATATGCGAGGTTTACCAAAGGCTCATGTGCCGTTGGAGCAGCGTAGAAAGCTTTTTCAGCTTTGGAAGTTGTTGAATGATCACGAAAAAAGTTTATGCAGACGTTTAGAGTCGGTTTTTTTTACGGATTTTGAGGAGTGGGAATTGGTTTTTTCTGGATCTATTAAGGTAAAATTAGGAGGCTCGCACACGCTAGAGCGAATGCAGCTTTTCATCAGGTTGGTAAAACAGTGGGATGTCTTGCGGAGTAAGAGTGGACATGTTTTTGATTTTAGATATAAGAATGGCTTCTCACATCGCGTAGTTAAGCGATAGACTGTAGTTGGGGTTGTTGGTGGGTCTTGTTTGCAGTTTGCTAAAAATACAATATTTTTTAGGTATTTTGTTCATCTACTTGCGCGTAGAGTTTTTTTGTATAACAATACAGACATGTTTGAATATAGTTGATTATGTCACTTCGCCTGCCGTTAGCATGCCTTGATATTGGCACTACAAAAGTTTCGCTTTTAGCCGGAACATACGATGCCAGCTCGAATGAGCCCTTGGAAATTGTAGCTCATGCGTCTGCGCCTTGTCGTGGCCTCTCGCGGGGAATGGTTGTCGATATTGATGCGACGGTTGCATCTGTGAAGCAGGTTATTACGTCTGTAGAGAGCGACTTAGGCTCGCATATCAAGGATGTCGTTGTGGGTATATCTGGCAACCACATTCATGCTTTGCGTTCGAATGGGATTGTGGCTGTTGGGCAAGCAGAAATTCAACAAACGGATGTGGATCGTGTGATTGAGGCGGCTAAGGCTGTTGCTGTTCCATCTAATCAAAATATTTTGCACGTTTTGCCCCAAGAGTTTATTGTAGATGAGCAGACTGGTGTTGAAAATCCAGTTGGGATGGCCGGTGTTCGTTTGGAAGTACGCGTTCTTATCGTTACGTGTTCCAATAGTGCTATGCAAAACATCATCAAGTGCGTTGAAAAGAGTGGTTTGAATCCACAACGGGTTGTCCTAGAGCAATTAGCTTCCGGGTACTCTGTGCTTTCGAAAGATGAGAAAAGTTTGGGTGTTTGTGTACTAGATATAGGTGGTGGAACAACCGATGTTGCTGTATATACCAACGGCTCGGTTCAGCACGTGGGTGTTATTCCAGTCGCAGGCGATCATGTAACAAATGATATCGCAATGGCTCTACGGACGCCATTAAACTGTGCAGAAGATGTCAAGTTGCGCTTTGGTATGGCTTCCACAGAGGGCGATTCTAAGAATAAAATGATAGAAGTGGAAACGTTATCGGATACAAAGCCTAGGGCTATTCCACACTCTGCGTTGCTAGAGGTTGTTGAAGCCAGATACCATGAGATTTTTGCCCTGGTACACAATGCATTGCAACGTAGCGGGTATGACGCATCGATACCGGGGGGGATTGTTTTGACTGGTGGCGCATCATTAATGCCAGGTATTGAGGTTTTGGCAGAGAAAGTTTTGCGGCAGACTGTCCGTGTGGCTGAGCCTGAATTGTGTGGCCTTCCAGAAGCGTTAGCCGATCCACGTTATGCTACGGCTGTTGGACTTCTGATGCAGGGTAGTAGGTATAGTGATAGTATGCAGTTATCCCGGGGTTGGGGTGTTAAGAGTTTATTTAGGAAAGTAAAAGTTTGGCTAGAGGAACATTTATGAGGTCGGACTTTTTTGTTTTGTACGTGAGAAGGAGGTAAAAGTGTTATGTCATTAGGACTAGGTGAAGAAAATCAACAGGTTGCAAATATAAAGGTCATTGGCGTTGGCGGTGGTGGTTCCAACGCCATTGAGCATATGATCAATGAGAAAATTAATGGGGTAACGTTTCTTTGTGCCAATACCGATTTGCAGGCACTACAGCGTTCAAAGGCCCATATGAATATTCAGCTTGGACAAGAGATAACCAAGGGGTTAGGTGCTGGTGCAAATCCCGATATAGGACGACAAGCTGCCTGTGAAACACAGGAGCAAATTAAACAAGCAATAGCCGGTACGGATATGTTGTTTATTACGGCCGGAATGGGCGGTGGTACAGGTACTGGAGGTGCCCCAGTTGTTGCAGAAATTGCGAAGGAAATGGGCATACTTACTGTGGCTGTAGTCACTAAGCCCTTTGTTTTCGAAGGTAAAAAGCGAATGGACTATGCCGATGTTGGTGTGGAGGAATTGTCTAAGCACGTAGATTCATTGATTATTATCCCAAATAATAAGCTTTTGAGTGTTCTTGGGAAATCCGTAACACTGTTGAGTGCTTTTAGAGCAGCTAATGCCGTATTGCAAGGTGCAGTAGAAGGGATTGCCAATTTGATAACGCAACCAGGTCTTATCAATGTTGACTTTGCTGATGTTCGTGCGGTCATGTCTGAGATGGGAATGGCGATGATGGGAACAGGAAGTGCGAAAGGTGAAGATCGTGCGCAAACAGCATCGAATTTGGCGGTTTCTAGTCCTCTGCTAGAAGATATTGATCTGTCAGGTGCAAAGGGTGTTTTGGTCAATATCACCGCGGGTTCTGATATGTCAATCGGCGAATTCGAGATAGTGGGTGACACAATACGAAGCTTTACCTCTGAGCAGGCTACGGTGGTAGTCGGAACGGCAATCGATCCTGAAATGGTTGATGAGATGCACGTTACTGTGGTTGTTACAGGTCTAGATCAGGCAGTCCAGAATGACGATAATGTAGAAGGGAAGAAAACCGTCCAGGAAAAGCTTACGGCAATGCGATCGAGTTCTGTTGACAAGGGTTCCAACAGTGAATGGAGAAGCTTTGATAGACCGACTATCTCCCGTATCAAATCAACAGATAACGAAGCGGCTAGAACGAAAAGTTCATCGGAGGAGACAGACAGCAAGTATCTTGACATACCTGCTTTTTTAAGGCGACAAGAGATTGATGAACCCAGTGAATAAATTGACTTGTTTACAGCGTACAATTGCGCACCCAGTTACGCTCAAAGGAGTAGGGTTGCATTCTGGAGATGATGCCGAAATTCGCCTGTGTCCTGCTCCCGTGGATCATGGTGTTGTTTTTCATAGGGTGGATTGTGAAGGGGATGTAAGGATTCCTGCTAGGCTGTCTTATGTTGGTGATACGCGTCTTTGTACGACTTTAGAGCATAAAGGTCATCATGTTGCGACAGTGGAGCATTTGCTATCAGCTATTGTTGGATTACAGATCGATAATATATTGGTTGAGATAAATGGCCCTGAGGTTCCTATTATGGACGGCAGTGCTGCGCCATTTGTGTTTATGTTGCAGTCGTCTGGTGTTCGAAGTTTATCTTCTTTACGTAAAGTGGTTCGAGTTCTTGAACCTATTGTTGTCCAGCACGGTGATAAGGTATGTAAGTTATTACCTTATGATGGTTTTAAGCTCTCCATGGAAGTTGACTTTGAGCATCCTGTATTTGATGAGTCAAATCGGTTTAAGACGATTGATATGAGTTATGACTCATACCCGCAAACGGTCAGTCGAGCTAGAACTTTTGGTTTCGTTGAGGATGTTGAGAGGCTACAGAAATCTAATCTAGCTAAGGGTGCCAGTCTACAGAATGCTGTTGGGTTTGATAGAGACTCTGTTGTTAATCCCGAAGGTCTTCGTTACTATGACGAGCCAGTAGTTCACAAAATTTTAGATGCAATTGGGGATTTATCGTTACTAGGTCATTATATTTCTGCTGAGTTTGAAGGGCGATGCAGTGGCCATACGATGAATAAATTATTGCTTGATAAGTTAGTAACGTCTCCGTGCTCGTGGACCCTTCTTTCTTAACCTCTTAACTGGCATTATTATATCAAATAATCGTAAAGCTAGGCGTATGGCTTTGCGAGCAATAGCCAGTCTTCTTTTTTCTATTGTCTGTGTAACCTTGTTTTTTTGATTTCGAATGTATTTAAATAGGGCTTTTATATTAGATGTATTCTCATATTCTTGTTGTTCTTTTATCTCAGCATCTATGGTGTCATATAGTTTTGATTGTAGTGTCTCAGGTGTATGGTATTCACGGAGTATAGATTTGATTTTTCCCATTTGCAGATTAAGTTGTTCTTGATACATTTTTTTATTGCTTGTGTGACATATATGAATATCTCTGTATATGATATCAAGATCTTTAATTAGATCATTGATTTTTAGGAATGGTTCATACATCGTTTTTTCTTGTATGGCTCTGCTGTTTTTTATCGCCAATGCAAGCTTTATATTATCATCGATATCATAACTTTGCTCTAAGAGTTCTTTAAGTTCTGTGGTATCTTGTGATGTTTCCATTTTTGCTAGCATCAGTAGAGGTAGTTCTTTTCGTATACTGAGAATAGCCTTTTTGAGTATTTTTTTTTGTTTTTCACGATTTCTAATGTTGGTATCTAAGCGCGGGTTTTGTAAATAGAATCCCATAAAGATTATGGGGTTTAAAAGATAATTGCTCATATGACCTCTTGATTCATTTCTTTGTATATCTGCAGGATTTGTAGTGTATTGTTTTTCGAATTTTTTAAAAGTTGTAGGTTTATGTTCTTTATACGTGCTGCGTATATATTCTATGTATCGTGCGCGTGTAATGGTTCTAGATATACCTGGATTGTTGAGTGATCCAAGTATATGCTCGACTTCGAAAGGTGTCATGTTCGATTCATGTTCTCTTAATTGCTCATAAACTCTATTATTTCCAAATAGAATACTTTTATTATCAACGGCTGATTGTAAAATACCGCCTGTGTGTGTTCCTACAATAGAATTTGTTTTCTGCATTTGTATTTGTTGCTGGATTGTATAAGTCATAAATGTATTTAGTAAGCTTTGCGCTTGCTCGTCTGGTTCTTGTAGTTCGGG
>CAXGBK010000024.1:0-5666 GCA_964008345.1 uncultured Coxiella sp. | reverse complement strand
TTTTGGTTTGTCAAGACCTTACTTACGTGTTATAATTTCAGCTTGTTTTGTAAAAGGTACGATCACATGTTTTCTCAAAAAGAGCTAGGCGGCATTTCAATAGTAGCAGGTACGGCCATAGGTGCAAGTATGCTTGCATTGCCATTTGCAACAGGCATAGCTGGCTTTTGGACAGCTGTGTTCGCCCTGGTCTCGTGCTATGGATTTGGCCTGTTGACCTTGTTTTTGTTTTTGGAAGTCACACTTTATTGCGAAGACCCAAAGGCCAATATTATTTCTATGGCCCAAATGCATCTGGGTACGTTCGGCGAGGTCATCACTTGGATTTTCTACTTGCTGCTGCTCTATACTATCTCAACCGCTTATGTTGTCGGGGCCGGTCAGCTATTAAATAATGTAACGGACAAACTTGACCTTGGTTTAAGCTTTTCTACTTGCTCAATACTCTTTACCCTTATTTTTGGCTACGTTGCTTTCCAAGGCGTCCATATACTTGATAAACTCAACCAGTTCTTACTCGCAAGTTTATTTATGAGTTATCTTGGCCTAATTATCAATATCGGCCCTATGATTTCTTTATCCAAGCTGTCTGGTGGGGATCCATCTCTTATTTTTAAAAGCTTGCCAACTACGATCGCCGCATTTTGTTGCCATTTTGTTGTTCCAAGCTTACGCAAGAACTTTAGTGACGATCTACCATGTCTTAAAAAGATGCTTTTTGTAGGCGCAACTATACCGTTATTGACGTATATTATTTACGAGTTCCTTATCATATCTGTGTTGCCTTTTGATGGCGAAATGGGCTTGCTTGCTATATCTCGTAGCGGTAATCAACTTGGCATGTTATTAAAAGCCTTAAGTACTGGTGATAATACTATATTTCCGCTGTTAATGAATATTTTCCAAAATTGCGCCATTCTTACATCTTTTCTAGGGGTAGTCCTTGCGCTTTCTGATTTTCTGCAAGATGGCTTGAACTTGAAGGGTAATCCTTATCAAAAACATATAACCGCTTTACTAACGCTGGCACCACCCCTTGTTGCTGCACTGCTAATCCCTGCAAACTCACCTGGATTTGTACTCGCTCTTGATTTATCTGGCTTAATTGTCACCTTTCTATTCGGTATCCTACCGGTGATTATGGTCTGGCGTGCACGCTATGTTGAGAAAATGCAGTCAGCTTATGTTTTACCGGGAGGCAAAGCCATGCTAGTATTTATAGCATTCTTGTGCACCGGAGTGATGTATAATGTCGCAACATCAACCTTCTAATGATGCGCATCCTTCTGAAACCAGAGGAAAGAGGCAGCTAGATAACGATCTTTTGCTAAGGACCGTCCGTGGGAGTGTGGTTGAAAGACCCCCTGTCTGGCTAATGCGTCAAGCAGGGCGTTATTTGCCTGAATACCAACAAATTCGTAGTAACTATCCTAATTTTATGGACTTGTGTCGATCGACGCTCGCCACCACCGAATTGGCGCTACAGCCCCTTAGGCGTTTCGATCTAGATGCGGCCATTGTTTTTTCTGATATACTCACCATTCCACAGGCTATGGAATTAGATTTAAAATTTCATGAGGGTATTGGACCAAGGCTTCATAAGCCCATTCGTGAACCCAGGGATATCTATCAGATACCTTTTGAAGAAATCCTCCCCAAGGTTGGCTACGTTTTTGAATCCGTTAAAAGCCTTCGCCTTGCACTTGGTAATCGCATGCCTGTTATCGGCTTTGCTGGCAGCCCTTGGACGGTTGCTTGCTATGCTATCAATGGTGATAGCCAGTATCAATTTAAACTGGCTAAAGCCTTTGCTTATGAGCACCCCGTTGCGATGCAGGAATTGATCACACAGCTAACCCAAACAACAGCTCGATACCTAGAGGAACAAGCTAAAGCTGGGGCAGATGTGCTGTTTCTTATAGATACATGGGGCGGCTTATTACCGTTTGCACTATACGACATCTATGTACTTAATAGCTTGCAAACCATTACAAACCATCTAAAATCCTGCAAGATCGATACCCCACTACTTTTTTATAGTAAAGGCTATAGCCCACTTCACGTTGACAAACTGCTCAAAGACAAGCCCTGTCAAGGACTTGCTATCGACTGGACGGCTGATCTGCATAGAACCTATCAAGATTTATATGGCGATTATGCGATACAAGGCAATCTTGATCCAGCTATACTAACAGCTGGTCCAATAGCAACCCAGCAGCATACTTGGGATATGCTCGAACGTGTTAACCCGAACAAACGATACATTGCCAGTCTTGGTCATGGCATTGTTCCTGAAACACCCATTGAATCAGTGCATGCTTTTATTGATACCGTTCATAGCTTCCAAAAAAAGACTTAGCACACCTACACTTGATCAATATTTGTCTTGTCTAAGCCAATGCCAAGGTGCGCGCATAGCTCAGCCAACCTTTGTCTACATCCAATATTAAACCATGGCCCTTCGTATATCTCTCCCGATAACTGCTTTTGATCTAATGCTGGAAAAAGTAAATCTTTAAGAGGAAAATGCCCTTCTGCTGTTCCATCCCATAAGCGCGGATGGAAAACCCCGAAATTTGCATAAGTAAAACACCTGTCGCTTGGTTTTTCTAACACACCACCCTCACTTATGCTGAAATCTCCTTTATCTAACCATTTGGGCTTAGGGTAAAGCACCAAATGGGCGTATTTACCATCTAATTTGTGTGCTGCCAACTTCGCCCAGTCGTAATCAGACCAAATATCGGCAGAGCTTAGTATAAATGGCTGATCGGCAAACCAATCATAAACAGCTCTCACACCACCACCGGTTTCAAAAGGTGCTTTTTCTGGCTCCTGGTGGTAATAAAGCCGCACACCAAAAGCTTTACCATCTCCTAGCTTTTTCGGTATTTGTGGACCTAAATGTCCTAAGTTGATCATGATATCTTCTATACCTGCAACCGCCAGCGCTTTTATCTGTCGCTGGATTAAGCCTTCTCCCTGGATTTCTAAAAGGGGTTTTGGGACTTTCTTGGTAAAAGGTTGCAGTCGCTTACCGTAGCCTGCAGCCAAAATCATAGCTCGCTTAATCATAAAAATCTCTCCACTAGTTACACCGCTTGGCAGTTATAAACTGCTTCATTTACCAACTCTATTGGCATGAACGCTCGAGTGTGCGCTCTATAAACTTGTCCTAGTTGTGGACAACATAATGGCAAGTCCATCGTTGTCATGACTACAGGTCTTCGACAAGCCATGGTCTTCTTTTATCTGTCCACGATCGCCTCCTTTGGGTTTATGTATCATACCGTCCGTAGTCAAAATAATCCAATATCGTTTGATAACATTTCCCACTACCAAAACTGGACAGCTATGGCATACCATGCTAGATTCTTAAGATAGATTTAAATGAAACCGGTTCTACTAGGGGGTTTATATGAACAAAAGTTGTTTTTTAACGGCGACTGTCGGTATTTTACTAGGCAGTAGTGCCATTGCAGGAGGGTTTGACAATAGTTATTTCCCTGATGATATATTTTTTGGAAAAAGCCGTATCCAAGGATCTATTAGCCGAACTGAGATCAATGCAATAGGTAAATTAACTGTGGGTGGGACAACAAAAACCACCAATGATATTTATGTCAAAAAAATCAGCCCTGTTGGTGGCATTCGCTATAATATCAATCCAAGTTTTAGTATCGTTGCTCAGACACACAAGCCCTATCGTGCCAATACCCGTTATGATACCGGCTTCTTTAATAGTGTGCCAACTTTCTCTAGCCTTGAAACCCAACTCGATACACTTGCACTTGGCTATAAATTACCGATGTCATCTGGCCAAATCAGCGTTATTGCTGGGATGAATAGATTCAACGGTATGGGTGGATTTGGGACTGATTTTATGAGTGGTGACGTTTCCGATGGCACAGTTGATGTCAACGATCTTAAGTTTAAAGAGAGCTATTTTCCAGCGTTTGGCTTGGGATATGAAATCCCCGATATGGCTATGCGCGTCAGTGCGATGTACTATGCCGAATCCAAAACCACAGCTAAAGGCATTATCTCATCCTCTACTTCGGCGGTAGCAGCAGGTGGCATCCCAACTACAGGCATCTCAGTCCATGTTGATAAAATGGTGATATCTCCTTCAAGACTGCACTTACATGCACAATCTGGGGTTCATCCTAAATGGCTGCTACTTGCTGGCTATATATTCGCAGAGTGGGGCAGAATTCCGTCACTTATTGTGAAGAAAAGCTCTGATGACACTACGCTATCTACACAATCGCTGTTTAATAATAATGCCCATTACTTTTATGGTGGCCTGGGCCATTTATTCAATAAACGCACTAGACTGACTTCCGTGTTTTTCTGGGAGCCACTAAGAGATGAACCACTAACCGGTTTAAGAACCCCGAGCCGTGGTGGTGTTAGCTCTGCATTATTTGGTGCTAGTTATGATGCCACTAAGCATATTAACATAGGGCTCAATTATAGCTTTATCCATGCGGCTGCTACGCGTATTGAAGTTGCAACGCCTGCCCAAAGTGGTGTATTCCCTGCCTCCAATGGCCATAAGTTTGCTGCATCCCTTGCGTATCAAATTTAATTAGATCTTTCTCTTTCTAAAAGGGCGCTAACCGGTTGGTTTTGGCGCCTTTTTGTTTGCAATTAATCGAAAATTATTATACAATGCAGTAAATTTAATTAGAATAACATAATGCAAAACACACAGAACAAAAAAGTAACCGATACTTTATTAGCACTAACTAGGCTTGCTATTTCACCACTCCTAGATGGCCTTTCTCAAAGCGGTCTAACTGACGAAGCCCGTCTAATAAACGCACAACTGTCCGCCACCAACCCACACGTTATAGAATTTTCAAAATGCCAGACTGACTTACGTGAGCATTGTAAAGCGTTAGCCAATCTGCGTAATCCCGGGCAGATATTGTCGTTTTTAAAAAAAGACCCTATTCAAGATTTAGACGATACGCCATTATCTGAATTTTTTCTAACCAGGTCTATCGAATACGTAATCAAAAATATCGCCGCTTTTCGCTCTCCTTTAACTCTCACCAAGGAGGAGATAACTGATATATTAAACCATGCCGTAGCCTCTTATACCGTTTTATTAAATTGGTTCGATAGGTATTGTTCATTACATGCAAAAGCTCATGTATTACAAGCTAACCTACTATGTTCGCTAATCAAATCGCTTATTCACGATCGTAATGATATGGCGATAGTGATCGATCAAGAAATAAAAGACATAGACACATTTCACCTGGAACGTATCGGGGTATTAAATAAAAAGGAACTTGCTGATCCATTAGCACCATTTGAGAAAGCCGCAAAACTTTTATTCCGTTCAATACAATCCGATATTCTTTCCATCCCAATTGACATTGACTCCATACCCAAAATGAAACACAGTAACTATTCAAGAATCATCCAAGCAAATCTTATGCATCAGGCACATGCTGTTGAAGAAATGCTAGCAACATTAATCGCTGTAGATCCTGAGTCACTATCCACAACCTGTCCGGTTTTAAGATTACTGATTCGGTCTATTAGTTATGCCATATTGCGTAGTACACAAGTAGATCCTCAAACACTACACACTATGATTACTAGGCACCTTGAAGCGATCATGACTCCCTATACCGAAGATGATTGGATGT
>CAXGBK010000023.1:0-1583 GCA_964008345.1 uncultured Coxiella sp. | reverse complement strand
CTAATACACCAGTATTTTTGATTATTTTTCTGCCAATCCAATACCGATCGCTTCAATGCATTATTGGCTGATTTTTTTATCCACTTGTAGACTTACTATATGTATCATTCCCTTTATAATCAGCACTATTTAGTCTTCTAAGTTTGTTATATCCAAATCTAGTATCAAACGTTTATCTCGTGCTGAGCTATGCCTCGCAGCTAGGTCTGTTTCAATATATCTATCGGTCACAGTTGCTGAACCGTGCCCAGCATCATCTCGTACATGCTCTCTTGGCCTATGCTGTACGTCATGAGAAATCGCCGTATGCCTTAGCCAGTGTGCCGTTGCTTGCTGCATAAGTGTTGCTTCTTCGACTGACCCTTGCTTTTTTAATTGCGTGATAGCTGCATCAAAAGCTTCTTGGACAACTTTTCGCAATTGTCTTATCCCAATCCCCCCATGTCCTCTGTGTTTTGGTATAATCGGACTCTGATCAAAAGGTGTTGGTAGGGCTGATAATTGTAAGTGTGCTCGATAGCGTTTTAGGCTATCGACCATCGCATTTGGCATAGCAATTTCACGGTACTTATTACCTTTCCCTACTGTTTTAAACCACCACCTTTGCGCATTATCACGAAAGAAGTCTGCCATTTTTGGGTGGTATTTTTCGCTACTGGATAATTCTGATATTCGCAAGCCCAAAAGATAAAATGCACTTATTACAAATACGTGACGTTCGTATTTATGATCTTTTTCTGCCAAATATTGAATGGTCTTGACCAATATGCGCCACTGTTCATTGCTGAGTTTTCTGGTGATGCGTTCTTGGTGCACTTTTTGTAAAAATTGGCTTTTTTGGCGAATCAGCAGTACAGGATTTGCTGGTATGTAATTCTCTTGCATCAAATAGGTGCAAAATGTACTTACGCATGCAATGCAAGCTCTTAATGAAGCTTGACTCGGGGAATACGTATCTGATGCGGTTTTGTTTTTGATGCTTTTTCTTAATAAAAACGGGCGCCAATGTTCAACGGGTAGACGTTGACCGCTCGCGTGATCTTGATAGCGTTGACTGTGTTTTATTGCAACCCAACTTTTTAGAGGAGACTGCACAAAGTGGAAATATTCCGTGAAATCGTTTCTATTTAGCGTCTTGAGTAGTCGTTGTTTGTGTATCCAGCTCCATTGGCATAACCTTTCCACGTCACGCCGGTAGCTTTTGAAGGTGTCTTCAGAGCCCCGATAAGCCAAAAGAAAGCGTTTACACAGATCATATTCTTCGAAAACACCCTCAAGATCAAGTGACTTCAAGTAAGCTTGATGCCATGTTGATAAAGGCATAGCCAGGTGTTCTGCTTGATCAAAGAGCGGATATGGATGTTTTTTATCTGACATTTATCTATCTTACCAAATAGCCGTATTTTTTCAACTCGTTACTAGCGACATCTCGGTCTTTTATCGATTACCTATTCAGCTTAGCGTATTCAATACGACTGTATGTTATTTGCCCATTTTCAGACTATCTAGCTTTATAAAATCTTGATTATGCCATTTATGATACTGTAATTATTGATAATTATTTATTTAAGTGGTATAATCGT
>CAXGBK010000022.1:0-19442 GCA_964008345.1 uncultured Coxiella sp. | reverse complement strand
TCAAATCAAAAGGGGGCGTACAATCTCCAAGCTACTAATATCGACCAGCAGCTTATCCCAACCTGTTTGACCGGTGTTCATATACTCAGCGCAGCAAAAGTCATATGGATGCGCTCTACACATATCTCTTTGTAAGCTACAAATCGAAAAGGCAGCAATACGGTATGCATCATTCATCATGACGCACACAAAAAGTACGCAAGCTGCACACAGCCATTCTCCCTTCAGTCGGTTTGACAAAGAATTAAAACAATGATAACATTAACTTTTTAATAAAGACAGCTATCAGTTTTAATAAAAATTACAAAGGAGTACAAAATGCACCCCAATAATAACAATGAAAAATCAAAAACAACTGTAACCATCCCAAGCGGCGTACCGGTCATAACAAGCTCCACAGCGATGCAAGAGGTCTTAACAACATTAAGAAGATTGGATCCCCATACCAGACAAGGAAGACTGTATAGAAATCTAAGCATCCAAAAGGGTCGCTCATTTGAAGTTACGCTTGATGGAATTCTACGAACACTAGCACGACTACCGCGACAAATAAGAGATACTAACACAAGGCCATTAATAAAAGGGTGGGAACTTATAGCAGGAAAAAGAGAAATAGGCATACCGGAACTGGGACTCCTTATCGATGAACTGATACATGAAACGACAAGAAAGAAAGATTTCACGCTAAGAGCACTACTCGGTAACACAAAATCGGCTGAGCACGATAGAACCATAGCCATGCTAGCATCCTTAAAAAAGATTACGCAATGTGCAAATAGCAAATCTGCATTAAGCCTAGAGTACTATAACATTGAAAAGTTATGTGAAGCAGATGTTTTTAAAGAATGGACCAAAGAGCATATCCCTTTTCCAATATTCTCAGTTGAAGATAACGGACTATTTTTTAGAAAGCAAAGGAGCATTACAACCGCAAAAGAATTACTCGATGAAATATGCAAAAGAGCACAACAACATACATTAGCAAAGCCCAGTCTGAGAGTCAGAATCGCCAGGATGATACCTACTAAAGAAGATGTGCTTATAAGTGGGATAGATAATATTTGGTCGATTGCCACAAATATTTTGAATAGAAGCGTTAGATCTACAGAATTAAACAACCAAAAGGATCATCAAGCAATAACACAAAAAGCAGATGATAATCCATTCAACAGCCCAGAGCTTGCATATAAAAACTACGTAATCGTTCCTAAAGAAGATAGGGCCAAGGATGAAGTGCATATTTAGCGTAAGTAAATAAGGGCAGTGTATATTTGTCTTACTCGGGCAAAAACAACCCTTGTAAATCATTCAAAAAGCGTCTCCCTAGTGGTAATAGCGTGAAGGAATCCTGCTCAAAACGAACCAATCCTTTTTCGACAGCTATTGCTAACTGGGTTTGACAGTCTATGAATCGCAAACCCGTATGCTCTAAAAATGAGGCTTCATCGACAGATTGCTGTAAACGAAGACGATTGAGCATGTATTCAAAAACCAAATCTTTTGGCGTAAGAAAACGGCTGTTCATAGAATGGCGTGGAGCCAAAAGATAAGCTTTAGGCGTCTTATGGCGTTCATATCGCATCACGTGCAGTCCATCTTGGGTACGCTGACTTAATTTACTGTGCGCACCGCATCCAACACCGATATAGTCACCAAACAACCAATAATTACGATTATGCTGGCAAATTTTATCCCTCGATAGAGCATATGCAGAAACCTCATAATTATAATAGTCTTTGCTCAAGATATTTTGGCCTTGTTCCATCATACTAAACATAAGATTATCCGTTGGCAGGGTAGGGGTGTGTACAGAAAATATGGTATTGGGTTCAATGGTTAAATGATACCAAGAAAGATGCTCTGGCTTTAGTTGCAAAGCCTTATCCAGATCGGTCATGGCTTCATCAAGCGTTTGCTGTGGAAGGCCATACATAAGATCTATATTGATATTTGTAAAACCACCTTGCCTAGCATCTAAAAAAGTTTGCTCAATAGCACAAGCTTGATGCGTCCTACCTAATCGTTTTAGGTGAACATTTGAAAAACTCTGCGCCCCAATAGAAAGTCTATTAATACCAGTAGCGCGTACCTCATGCATATGATCCATACTTTCTCGACGCGTGTTGGGATTCATTTCCATGGTGATTTCACAATCATTGGCTACGTCGTACTCCCTATAAATAGTTTGCAAAACCCTATTTATGCACCTAACAGGGAATAAGCTGGGTGTACCACCCCCCATAAAAATACTAATAATCTTCCTATTGATGCTGCTTTTTGCGCTAGCAATAATATCTGCACAAAGCGCATCGGTATACTGCAAGAAATCGTCTTTCTCTCTATACTTGTAAGAATTGAAATCACAATAAGGGCATTTTTCTATGCACCATGGAAAATGCACATATATACTTAGGGGAATGGTCATCATCTATTCTGGATAAACTAAAATAACACGATCGATTAGCTTACCGTTATACATACAATTATTTTTCAAGACCCCTTTATTGACAAATCCTGCTTTTTCAGCAACACGTTGTGAAGCGATGTTGTCTGTCAACGTGTAAGCAATAATTTTATGAATATCTAAATTTGCATCCGTATAAGCAAGACAATGTGATACAGCCGCCGTTGCGATACCGCGACCTTTGAAATCGGGATGAATCTCATAAGAAATCTCCATAGTATTTGCTGAAGCATTCCAGCTATGTAGACCTACGGTCCCAATTAATCTATCATGCGTATAAATCCCCCAATAGATCCCATTACCCGTCGCTTCAAGCAAAGCATGTTGCGTCAGAATGCCACGCGCTATATCAATAGACGCAGGCACGTGAACGGAGGGGATAAATGGTTTGATATCTGGATGATGAATCAAATCATAATAATCTTTGGCATAATCCGAATCCAGCTTATCGAGATAAAGCATGGGGAGATAGGTTATAACAGAGCGTCTTGATACCATTTGAATATTCCTTATTTTATGAAAGTATAGCATAAAATTGGCAAAGAATGTACAAAATATGCCATAATAAAACAAAGCGATTAATTCAAGATAGATATGGTAAAAATTCTAGCATTTGAGTCCTCATGTGACGAAACATCTGTAGCGTACTTTGATAGCGACAATAATCATCTGTCGCAAGTAATCGACTCACAAATTGATTTGCATGCCCAATATGGTGGCGTCGTTCCAGAGCTTGCATCTCGAAGCCATCTTGAAAGAATACGTCCACTGACGAATCAACTACTTAAAACAAACCATATCCATAATTTAAATGAAATAGACTACTTTGCATACACCAAAGGTCCAGGCTTAGTCGGGGCCCTACTTGTAGGTGCAAGCTTTAGTCAGGCACTGGCAATAGCAACACAAAAACCTGTTATTCCGGTACACCATCTCGCAGCACACGCGACCATAAGCATGTATGAATATCCAGAACTGCAACCGCCTTACTTATGTCTACTGGTATCAGGAGGGCATACAATGATTCTGGAAATTCTAAACCCAAATCATTTTAATATACTCGGAAAAAGCCTCGATGATGCCGCAGGAGAAGCCTTCGACAAGGGAGGGAAAATACTTGGCCTAGATTACCCGGGTGGTCCTGCTATTGAAAAAGAGGCACTGTATGCCGATAAAACAGTCTTACCTAAGCTACCACTACCGATGAAGCTACACCAAAGTCTTGATATGAGTTTCAGCGGATTAAAAACAGCGTTTAATCAAGCATGGCAAAAAAGTCAGAAAACCACTACAGAAAAAAGTAATTTTGCGTGGGCACTTGAGCAAGCCATCATCGATAGCTTACTACACAAGACAATCAAAGCGGTCAAAGCCAAACCAGGAAGGCCACTGGTTATCGCTGGTGGGGTAGCAGCTAATAAAAAACTCAGACATACTGTAAAAGAAACTCTGAAAAATACAGAGACGAAAGTCTACTACCCGTCCATGCATTACTGCACAGATAATGCAGCGATGATAGCCTATCAAGCCTACCTACAACACCAAAACCCTCCTAAACAGGACGGATATTTGGTTAAACCCAGATGGGATATTACATCTATCTAGCACTAAAACATGGCTAGAAGTGCAGATTTAAAAGATTCCTTGTTGCGTAAAAAAGCCTCCAAAGAGAGAACATAAATATTGGAAAGATGCTTGTAGATAATAAAAATAGACAATAACAAAACACAAGGAGATAGCAGGTAAAACTGGTCCGAATACAAAAATAAAACAGGAAGGGTCAATACACTAATAATTGAACTAACAGAAGCAATACGAAAGACATAGTAACTAACGGCCCATACACAAGAATTAAGCAAAGTAAACTCCCATGATAAGACCATCAACACTCCAAGAGCAGTGGCCATGCCTTTCCCACCGTTGAATCGATAATAGATAGGAAAAATATGACCTATTACAGCCATCGAACCCACAAGTAAAACACACGTCTTAGTGTAACCGAGTAATGCAATTGTGTATGCAGGAATATAGCCTTTAAGTACATCTAGAAGCAAAGTCATCAGCGCTGCAAACTTTGCATAAGGTCTTTTGGTTCGGGCGATATTAGTGGTCCCAGGATTCTTTGAGCCAAAGCCCCTCGGATCAGGCAGTGAAAAACACCAAGCACACCAGACGGCACTAAGCACACTTCCTAGAAAATATGCACACGCAGAAGCTAATAATAAATTAATAATCAACAACATTGGCAATCAAAATATAATGAATTAAAATAATAACATAACAACATTAAAAAAAATACCACAGCACAAAAATTAACCGTTTTCGTGACACCTGTATTAAAAGTCTAAAGATTTAGCACCATGTGTATTTTTTTATTGCTAAATTCGGAGAAAAGTATTACTATTATTGTTCTTAAGATTCAGAGGATGTGAATAACATGAGTGTGTTATCAGGGCAAAAAATTGTTGTAACCGGTGGTTTACGTGGCATCGTTAAATCAATCATCGACGAAATTGCAAAAGAAGGCGATGTCAAGATAGCGATCCTAGCAAAAGAAAAGAATGAGAACACAGACGATGTCTTATCGGAGTACCGCAGCAAGTACAATACAGACGCCCGATTCATTGCAACAGATATAC
This sequence comes from uncultured Coxiella sp., assembly GCA_964008345.1. Taxonomy (GTDB): domain Bacteria; phylum Pseudomonadota; class Gammaproteobacteria; order Comchoanobacterales; family Comchoanobacteraceae; genus CACBGS01. The sequence goes on along the minus strand of CAXGBK010000022.1, from coordinate 14,339 downwards.
GTTCCAGTGCAAGTATCAAAGAATCGATAGAAAAGGTTGCACAAAAATTTGGCGGAATCGATATTGTTATTAACGCAGCAACCGTTGCAATCATCAAGCCGATGAAAGAATTAACCGATGACATTCTCGATATATCATACAATGTAAACGCGCGTAGTAGCTTTTTGGTATCACAATACGCTTATGAATATCTGGCCCAATCTGGAAAAGGGCAAGTTCTGAATATTGCGCCGCCGATAAACCTAGATCCCAAGCCACTATCGATAAAAACCGCTTATGCAAGCAGTCAATATATGAAAAGCATGATAACCGTTGCACAAGCTGAAAATGAGCAATGGAGAGAAAAAAACATCCTAGTTAATGCACTTTGGCCACTGTACCCCTTTACAGATGGAGAAAACATGCATTTATATCAGCAGCATACCGAGAAATCTGGAGATAAAAAAGAAATCAAAACCTTTGGTGAAGCGGCATTATCCATCTTAAAATCTGCTGATAAAGGATGGAACGGTGAGTTTTTCTACGACGTAGAGGTACTTGATATGAATAGTATTGAATCGCCCAATGAAACCGTATACAACTACAACCGATCATTTAACCAACAAGAAGATAAAGAATACCATTACGACTAGTCATTTACGACTAGTCATTAACAGAATAGCTCAATTAGCCTCCGCTGGCAGGATAACGCATTCCCAACTACATTCCATGTCTTTCATCGCAGCAGGCTACAAAAGCAACTAGTGTATCAACTAACAATCAGCAAACTAAAAGACAATATTAATCAACTTTTTAGGCACTAAAATAACCTTCTTAATATCTTTTTGCATAAACTTAGAAAGATTACTGTGATTGGATATCTGCGCAATAATGGCATCCTTGTCCTCATGTAATCCTGCTGAAATAGTTCCTTTTGTTTTACCATTGATTTGCACAACATATTGAATTGTAGACTGGATGTTTATAATATTAGGATCGGAAGCTGGCCATGGTGCATGGCAGATATTATCCCCAAAGCCACACTCCTGCCACAGCGCGTAACAAACATGTGGGGTAATCGGTGCCAAAATACGTATTAAAATACGATATATGTGACATTGAACCGCTTCAGTACCTGGAACATTATCAAGGGAGGTTAGATATTTAAAAATCTTCATAGCACCAGAAACAACGGTATTAAAATGATTTTTTTCGATATCACGGTGTATAATATCCAATTCTTGATGCGTAGAAATCAAGGCCTTCTTTGCGCTCTCATTCAAACCTTCTAAAGAAAATTCAGCCGCATGCTTAAAAGCCGATTGATTCTCATAGGCATAATTCCATAGCTTACGAATAAAACGATGCGCACCATCGATCCCACCATCAGACCACTCCAATGTCTGTTCAGGTGGAGAGGCGAATAAAATAAATAAACGCACGGTGTCGGCGCCATACTTCTTTATCAACGCAAGTGGCTGAACAACATTACCTTTTGATTTAGACATTTTGGCCCCATCTTTCAATACCATGCCTTGTGATAATAACGACTTGAAAGGCTCGCTATGCGAAGAAACGCCTATATCTTTCAAGACCATCTGTACAAATCGAGCATACAATAAATGCAATATGGCGTGTTCTATGCCACCTACATAATTATTAACAGGAAGCCACGCATCGTTATTCTTGGCGATCATTTTATCATCATCTTGCGCAATAAAATAATGGTAATACCATGACGAATCAAAGAACGTATCAAAAGTATCTGTTTCTCGAGTCGCAGCAGAACCACACTCAGGACAACGCACATGATAAAAGTCATCGCATTCTTTTAACATAGCTTTACCATATTCATAATCAATCGATTCAGGGAGTTTAACAGGAAGATTTTCTTCACGCTCTGTGACCACCCCACAATGATCACAATAAATAATAGGAATAGGGACACCCCAGTAACGCTGCCTAGAAACACCCCAGTCACGCAAGCGATAAGTCGTGACAAATTCAGCAAGGCCATCTTTCTCAAGCTTTTTGGTGATGGCAACACGTGCCTCCTCAGGTGTTAAACCGTTCATTTCGTCTGAGTTAATAAGACGGGGATGTTCACCGCTTTCATCAATTGACTGAATGACAGGTAAGGAATATTGTTTTGCAAATGCAAGGTCTCTTTCGTCGTGTGCAGGCACACACATAACAGCTCCTGTGCCGTAATCCATAAGAATATAATTGGCAACCCATACAGGGAGTTTTTTCTTAGTTAACGGATGTGTGACGAATAATCCGGTATCGAAGCCACGCTTTTCCATCGTCGCAATATCCGCTTCTTGCGTCGTGGTAGTCTGACAACTAACAATGAATGCAGCTAGCGCAGGGTTCGACTCTTTAAGCGTACTCAATAATGGGTGATCCGGCGATAAGGCTAAAAATGTGGCGCCGTAAAGTGTATCGATACGCGTTGTAAAAGTTTCTATTAAAGTTTTTGTGTCGGTCGTGTGAAAGTAAATAGTAGAACCGGTAGATTTTCCAATCCAGTTCTTTTGCATTATTTTTACCTGGCTAGGCCACTGATCTAGAGTATCAAGTCCGTCCAAAAGCTTTACAGAATAATCTGTAATCTTTAAGAACCACTGAGCAATTTTCTTACGCTCAACCGGAGCACCTGATCGCCAACCACAACCATTGATAACTTGCTCATTAGCAAGAACCGTCTGGTCTATAGGATCCCAGTTAACAACAGATGATTTGCGATAGGCCAAGCCTTTCTTAACCATTTGAATAAAAAGCCACTGTTGCCACCGATAATAATCCGGCTGACAAGTTGCAAACTCTCTGCGCCAGTCATACGCTAAGCCAAGCTGTTTAAACTGCGAACGCATAACATCCATATTCTTGTAAGTCCATTTTGCAGGATGACTTTTACTCTTAATGGCAGCATTTTCAGCTGGCAAACCAAAACTGTCCCAGCCCATGGGTTGTAAAACATCGTAGCCTTGCATCATTTTGTAGCGAGAAATAGCGTCACCGATCGCATAATTTCTTACATGTCCCATATGCAACTCACCACTGGTGTAAGGGAACATACATAAGCAATAGTATGGATTCTCAATATGATCCGTATTCACATGATAGAGCCCAAGATCATCCCAATCTTTTTGAGCCTGTTGTTCAATTTTTTCTGGTAAATAATCTTTTTGCATAATGGATCCATATCATAGTAAAAAACAAACATAGCCATTCATAGACTACGAAGCCTGCTATTATAACCGAATCGTAACCAGAATGATAGTAGGGTCTTCCCTGGGACAATAAAACATTGGATGATAGCGTATCCTGCTGATCAAATACTGTTTGCCTTGCGATATTGCCTTTAGGTGTAATAACCATACTTGGACCTCGGTTGCTTGATAGAATCGTGGTTTTTAAACTCTGAATAGCCTGGAAACGTGAGACAGCAACCATCAAGTTATGAAAAATACTAGCTCGATACCAAGCGTTTTCAACAGCAATAATATTTAGGTGCGATCGAGATTGAACGGTGCTGGATATCGGTGGAAAAAACCCCTCATAACATAAAAAAGGATACGATAAAATATTACGATAATCTAAAAGAGATATTTGAGTAGACTGCATAGGCGCATGAATAAAAGGGCGCATATTATTGTACAAGTCATCGGCTATAAAAGGCCTCAGCCAAGGAAGCACCGCACTCAACCCAGGGATATATTCGCCAAAAGGAACCAAGTATTGCTTGTGGTGGATTCCCGAAACATCACCAAAACCCACCAAATCAATGTGATGTTTTGGTGCATCATTTGCCACATAGGACAGGCCAATAATTCCCGAGTAGGGCTTTAAATATTCCAGAAATAGCAACCTGTCATCCTCTGTATTAAAGGCTAAACTCATACTCGCTTCAGGAAAAATCGTTAAAGCGTCTGACGAGGAAGACAATAATCGTTCAGCGTAGCGACGATAATTATCCGACAACTTATCCTCAACGGTCATATTTGCCTGTATAATTTGTAAAGGCAGATGGCGATCTGCTTTTATAAGTGTCGGAGGCAAATGGAGATAAAAAAGCATTAGCCCCGCAAAGAAAACAGCATAAAAACGCATCATAGTCTTACTACCGATAACCGTATGCATAAGAAAGCATGCAAAATGAATCAACAAATACCCACTTATAAAAACCCCAGTATAGGGTATAATTTGCTTAAGCAATGGTATATATAAAACCGTATAACCTACCCAAGTCCAGGGAAGCGCAAAAATAGTAAACCCACGTAGAAACTCAAACGAAGTAAAAAGCCATGGAAGGGATAGTAGCCCTATGGAAAATCTCTGAGAAAACGCACGATGCACAATAAAAGGAAGGCACCAAAAGCATGCAACCAAAGCAAATGCACAAGCCAGTAAGATCATACAGGCATACCACGGGACGCCAAGCATATCATGTAAAGGATACGCAAACCAATAGGTGCTAGTGCACAAATAAGAAAAACCAAAAGCCCACGATCCCATTAACAGATCAGCATCCGAACATTCGTGCAACACTAGTAAAAGTAACATCCAAAGCAGCGGCGCTAGTAATGCAAAAGCACCGTACGCCAAAGAAAGGCCTAAAATAAATGCTATAATGACGACAGCAGATAAAAAGACATACCGGTCTTTATATACAAATGATAAATAGGATAAAGAGTGTCTATTTAAGCGCATCTTCAACAACAATCTCTACGAGCTTAATCTGCTTATTAGATGCATGTATGATCCGTACTAATAGGCCATTGATATAACAGGTCTCTCCAGCTTTTGGCATATAGCCAAACTTCTGTGCTACTAGGCCCCCGATCGTATCAAAATAATCTACCGACAAAGACACCGAAAAAAACGCATTGAACTCAGTAATAGGTGTCAATCCAGCAACATGATAAAGTTTATCACCAACTTTTTTTATATTATTCGGTTGGAGCAAATTATCATGCTCATCTTCGATATCACCTGTAATTTGCTCAATAACATCCTCGATTGTAACGATACCTGACACCCCACCGTATTCATCAACCACCACTGCCATATGATTATGCGTTGATTGAAAATGGCTGAGAAGGTTATTAAGCCGCATGCCTTCGGGCACAAATGAAGAGGGCCTAAGAAAGTTATTCAAACTTAAGTGGGAATTGTCTTTATGTATATTGACAAAGGACAGCAAGTCCTTAGTGATCAGTATCCCTTTTACATTATCAAAATTACCATCAATAACTGGGTATCGAGAGTGCTTCGAATCACGCATAATCTTCAAATACTCCAATGGTTTAGAATCAACATCGATTGTAATAACCTGAGAGCGAGGAATCATAATATCACGTGCACGCATCGACGAAAAAGTAAAAACCGATTCTATCATTTGCAGCTCGCGCGTATCGATAACACCAGTATTGTTATAGTGATGCAAAACCTCAATTAAATCTGACTTACTGGTTACAGTCTGATTCAAAAAAGATTGTGGCATACAATATCGAAATAAGTACGATAAGTACTTACGAATTCTCATAATCATGGTTTACCCTTAGATTCATACGCTTCGATTATTTTTTGGATTAAACTGTGGCGTACGACATGCTCTTTTGAAAAATAAGTAAACGATATACCCTCAACATCCGATAAGATACTTTTCGCATGTAAAAGACCCGATGGCTGTGATCTAGGCAGGTCAATCTGGGTCACATCACCTGTAATAACAATTTTAGAATTGTGTCCAAGTCTGGTTATTAGCATTTTCATCTGTTCTTGGCTGGTATTTTGTGATTCATCTAAAATAATAAACGATTGTGACAAAGTTCGACCACGCATGTAAGCTAACGGGGCTATTTCTATTTTTCCAGACTCGATATAATTAAGTGTGCAATCTATAGAAATCAACTCATAAAGAGCATCATAAAAAGGTCTTAAGTAGGGATCAACTTTCTGAGCGAGATCACCAGGTAAAAATCCGAGTTTTTCTCCAGCATCTACGACTGGCCGAACCAAAATGATACGCTCAACCTCTTTATTAAGTAATGCATATGCTGCAAAAACCACAGCTAAGTACGTTTTACCAGTACCACTTGGACCAATAGCAAAGTTAATCGTATGCTTCATAACATTTTGATAATAGGATCTTTGCACAGCGTTGTAGAGTTTGACACGCTTTTTGGGCAAAGAAACATATGAATCGGCATGCGTAGATTTTTCTGGTGAGCTAGACATATCCGATTGCAAAACCATATGAATATCCTTCAAAACAAGAACCCTAGAATCAGATGTTGCATCGTACAAACGTTTAAGGACAGCTATAACGCGAGTTGCATCATCAGCACGACCCTTAACAACAAAACGATTCTCTAACCGCGAAATCGAAACACGACATTGCTTTTCAATATACTGAATGTTTTCATCACATGCTCCACACAGAATCGATAATCGATCATTGTCATAAGGTTCCAATGTTATTTGAATATTTTTAGATGATTGATCCACAGGCATTTCCAATTAGTACAATCACATGTATAGCACAAGATTCAAAAAAAAAAAAATACTTTATGATACAGTCTCAAATTGTTCAATCTGACCAAAAAGTGTATGACGCTTAACTTCAGTGATATCGATATTGATTACTTGCCCATAAAGGCGTTTTCCCCCAGGAAAATTAACAACTCTATTGTTCTCAGTCCGACCCATACAAATATCAGGATTGCGTTTCGAAGGACCTTCAACTAACACAGGATAGGTATTGCCAAACATAGACTGAGAAATAGCCTGAGCACTCATATTAATAGTGGATTGAAGAAGTTGTAAGCGTTCTTTTTTGGTAGTTAGCGGAACTTCATCGGCTATATCCGATGCAGGGGTACCAGGCCGTGGACTGTAGATAAAACTAAAAGACTGATCGAACTTTATCTTCTCAACCAAGTCCATAGTCTCTTGAAAATCTTTCTCCGTTTCCCCAGGAAAACCGACGATGATATCGGTAGATATAGGCATTCCTGGACGCAACTCCCATAAACGATAGATAATATCCTCATATTGGCTAACGGTATAATCACGTTTCATAGCTTTTAATATACGATTACTTCCACTTTGAACAGGCAGGTGTAAATGGTGGCACAGCTTAGACGATTGTCCATAAGCTTCGACCAATGTATCGTCGAATGCCGCAGGATGGGACGTGGTAAAACGTATTCTATTAACGTCTTCAATAGCACTGATTCCATGGATTAGTAAAGCCAAGTTAGCATAGTCGGAATTAGGCATAATGCCGTAGTAAGCGTTAACATTTTGCCCAAGGAGGATGATTTCTTTTGCGCCAAGATTAACAAGATTCACAACTTCGTCCATAATAGATTGGTACGGTCGGCTAATTTCTTCACCACGGGTGTAGGGAACAATACAGTAAGAGCAATACTGATTGCATCCTTCCATAATAGACACATAAGCTGATGTTCCGGACGTCTTTTCCTTTGGCAATGCATCGAATTTTTCTATCTCCGGAAAGCTTATATCCATTTGTGGATTAGAAGTATCCCAGTACGCCGTAATTAAATCGGCTAAACGATGTATAGACTGAGGGCCTACAACAACATTAACAAATGGTGCTCTCTGAAAAATAAGATCGGCCTCTTGTGAGGCCACACATCCGGCGAGAACCGTAGTAACGTTCGGATTTCTGAGTATTTTTTTATGCCACTTGCCAAGCTCTGAGAAAACTTTTTCCTGCGCTTTTTCCCTAATTGAGCATGTATTGACAATAACGACATCGGCATAATCTGGCTCACTTACTGCTTGCATATTAAAATTATTCCGCAGTAATGTTGCCATTTTTGTACTATCGTAACTGTTCATCTGACAGCCGTAGGTTTTAATAAAAAAGGTTTTTAATGTAGACATACTAGTTACTTAGCGCATTATTGGTAACAGGATTTGCATAATCGATTTCATCAGAATCTAACTTTAAAAAGAAGGAAAGAAAACAGGCTATCAACAAGAATACAGGAATAACCGACAAAGCCAGTTGCCAGTTAAGTAGGGTATAATTAGACATCCCATGCTCATAGAGTCTGTGATAACGAGATAACTGATAACCAATGACAGGCTGAAAGAAACTACTTAGATTAACAATCATATTGGTACCAGCAACGGCCGTTGCTGTTAGATGAGGGGACACCAAGTTTTTCGCACTCACAAAAACCAAAGGCTGACAACTTTTGAAAAAACCCAGTCCGTACATCAACACAGACACTTGCCATGGTGTCAAATTTGGGTAAAACAAAATAGTTATCAGACACATTGCCGACAGTAGACTACCTAATATTAGTAGTATTCGCTTATTCTGGATTTGTGATGCTAGCCAGCCAAAAAAAGGCGCTCCGGTTGCAATACCCCAAAAAAGCATGCTTGCAATATGACCTGCATCGTGCTTACTAATAGACAATGTCTGTGCAAAAAACGGTTGGGCCCAAACGACAAACAGTTGCACAGGCGTAAAAAGTAAACAGCCAATAACACCTATTAGTATAAATTGACGGGTTGAAAAAACCGTGTAGATATCATAAATCAGCCTAAAGTCTAATACAGACGTAACCTCATGGTCTTCTTTATCAAAAATACAAAAATAGGACAAAACGATCAGTAACGCAGCAAATAAAGCTAGAAAAAGATACATGCTCGGAACCCCATATTGAATAAAATCAGGCAGGACAACCTCAGAGACAATGCCACCCATCATCCCAAGAGTAGTCGTTAATCCGGCTATAAAAGGGTAGTAATAAGCAGGAAGCCACTCATTTGATATTTTTAGAACCATAACAAATGCAAAAGAAGACCCAAGTCCTATAAGCATACGAGCGATGATTAAAAATGAAAAATAAGGCTGTAAAGCAGAAACCAAAGCGCCTATTAAACAACAAAGAACGGCAAGCGGAAAAATCTTTCTAACACCGATTTCATCAATCAGCGGACCAGCGAAAAGTTGAAGAGGGGTATAGGTAACATAGAAACTCGATTCGTAGAATGCATACATATCTGCGTCAACGTGATATAATTGTAGTATATCATCCATCATAACCGATGGAATCATCCGCAAAATAAAATCGTAAAAATAAAAAAAGGATGTCAGAAAGAACATCAACCAACCCAGAACAAATGGGTTTATAAATGCGCGCTTTGTAGTTCTAATCATACGATACAGAATCACCAAAAGATATCATTATAGCAATAAGGGCGATATAAATCAAAGTAAGGGGATGGCTGTAAATCTACTCGAACTTTTCTTTAAGCAGCGCATTTAGTTTTCCGGGATGAACCTTTCCCTGACTCAATTTCATACACTGTCCCACCAGAAAACCAAATAATTTGACATTGCCAGCCTTATACGCCTCCACTTGAGTTGGGTTATTGGTAACAACAGTATCAATAATTTTCATAATAGCATTATCATCTGTAATGAGTTTTAGACCTTTCGACTCTATGATTTCATCAGCAGACTCATGGGTTTGGCACATTTGCTCGAACACATTTTTAGCGATGTTATTCGAAATCGTTCCATCTTCTATTCGAGATAATAGCTGATGGAGCATATCCGGCTTCATATCACTGTCTGCCAAGCTTATGTTATCACGATTGAGCGCAGCAGAAAGTGGACCAAGTATCCAGTTTGCAACCATTTTTGCAGGATTAGGGTGGTCGTAGCCCATCATTTGCTCAAAATAATGAGCATAATGCCTATCGTATGCAAGAATACTTGCATCGTACTCCGACAAATCGTATTCGTTCATATACCTTTGCATTTTATCACGAGGTAATTCTGGTAATTCTGCTTTGATAGCATCAATGATAGCATCATCCAAATGAATAGGAGGGATATCGGGCTCTGGAATGTAACGATAGTCATGTGCCTCTTCCTTGTCTCGCATCAATTTAGTAACACCTTGAGATTCATCGTAAAGCCTCGTTTGCTGACGAATCGTCCCACCGGAAGAAAGTACATCTGCCTGCCTTGCTATCTCATAATTAATGGCTTTTTCTATATATTTAAATGAATTAATATTCTTCACTTCAACGCGTGTGCCAAATGGGGCATCTAAGCCATCGCGTATTGAAATATTGGCATCGCATCGAAGCGAACCCTCTTGCATATTTCCGTCACTAACGCCAAGAAAAACAACCAAATTATGTAGCGTTTTTAGAAACTGTATCGCCTCTTCTGCTGAACGCATATCAGGCTCAGAAACAACTTCCAGTAGAGGCATGCCCGCACGGTTTAAATCAATACCGGTCATATCATGCCTGTAATCGTGCAAAGACTTCCCTGCATCTTCTTCCATATGAGTATGATGTATACGAATACGTTTTTTTTCACCATCCGCCAAATCGATATCGATATGCCCGCCCCAGAGCAGTGGGTTGTAATGCTGTGTTATTTGGTAACCTTTTGGAAGATCAGGATAAAAATAATTTTTCCGATCGAATGTAACTTCGGAATTAACCTCAGAATTTGTGGCAAAACCAAAACGAATGGCCTGTCTGATGGCGGCTTTGTTCACAATAGGCAACGTACCAGGGAGCCCTAAATCAATAAAGCTTGCTTGAGAGTTAGGTTCTGCGCCAAAAACGGTTGGAGATGTGGAAAACAATTTCGAAGTTACATCTAGTTGAATATGCACCTCAAGTCCTATCACTGGATACCAAGCCATAAAATCTCCTCTATTTGTAGTCTTTAGGCAAATGATTATGCCAATCCGTTACCTTTTGATATTGGTGAGCAACATTTAATATCTTACGTTCTTGAAAACGCGGACCGATGATTTGAAAACCTACTGGAAGCTTATTTACATAACCACATGGAACAGAAATACTTGGTAGCTCAGCAAGATTTACGGGGATCGTAAACGCGTCTTGTTGATACATGGTAACAGGGTCGTCAACAAGATGGCCTATTTTAAAAGCAGGTGATGGCACCGTAGGCGCAAGAATCACGTCAACTTCTTTAAAAGCTTCATGGAAATCATGCCTGATCAGGTTACGAATATTTTGCGCTTTGATATAGTAATCATCGTAATAACCACTTGATAGCGCATAAGTCCCTGTTAGAATGCGTCGCTGTACCTCTTTACCAAAACCATTCGAGCGTGTGTTGGGATACATAGACTCTAGATCTTTTGAATCGTCAGACCTATAGCCATATATATTACCATCAAAACGGGCTAGGTTGGATGAGGCTTCACATGGCGCAATCGTATAATATGCAGCAACGCAATGCTCTACATCGGGTAAATCAACGCTTACAAAATTTGCGCCAAGCTTGCGATAAACATCCACCGCTTCGTCGTACAACTTAGCCATTTCACGATCAAGTGTTTCATTGAAATACTCTTTAGGAAGACCTATCTTCAGGCCTTTTAGATCCAACTCTAGCGTATCGGTGTAATCGTAAGAAGACTGCTTAATAGAGGTCATATCATTTTTGGGATCAAAACTGGCCATAATCGATAGTAAATGTGCGCAGTCCTCAGCTGAGGTTGCCATTGGACCGGCCTGGTCCAAACTGGATGCAAAAGCGATCATCCCAAAACGTGATACCACGCCATAACTTGGTTTTATCCCTGTTATACCGCAGTGCGATGCGGGCTGACGAATAGAGCCACCGGTATCGGTTCCGGTCGCACACGGTGCGAGCCTTGCAGCTACCGCAGCAGCTGATCCCCCCGATGATCCGCCAGGTACACACGACAAATCCCATGGATTAAAGCAGGGTCCGTGTACACTGGTTTCATTAGATCCACCCATGGCAAACTCGTCCATGTTTAACTTACCGATTTGAATCATGCCTGCTTCGTTAAAATTAGACACCACTGTGGAGTTATACGGGGGGATAAAGTGAGCCAGGGATTTCGATCCACAGCTTGTTACGACGCCTTTTGTGAGAAAAATATCCTTGTGCGCAACCGGAATACCAGCAAAAACAGGTAACTGAGAATTCTTTGAACGCTTCTCGTCGATGTTTTTAGCATCACGCAGGGCGTCTTCAGCTACGATGTGTATATAGGCATTGAGAGACGCATTGTGTGTTTCAATACGCTTTAAATAATCTGAAACCAGTTCTACCGATGATATTTTTTTCTTCTGCAACAGTGCAGACAATTCAACCAAACTATGAGTATGCATCAGCTGTCACCTTCTAAAACTTTTGGAACTTCAAAATAGCCCGAATCTGAACTATAATGTTGGCAACTATCGCCAATTTTACTTTTGGATGGCGAGGGCAATGACTCATCGTTCCTAAGATTGTTGTAAGCAACAACATGGGAGTCGAAGCTTTTAAACTCGCAAACACGGACCTTGGACATTTCGTCAAAAAGCTCGATTATGAGAGATAGACTGTTTTTAAAATCGTCCCTGTAATCGTCGGAAACGACCAGTTTTGCTCGGCTTGCGAGGTCATCAAGCTGACTGTCAGATATATCAACATCCTTTGACATAAAATCAACATCCTTATCGAATAAAGAAAGGACTTTAATTTTACCAACAGAAACCATTGTGTCAAGAACTTATTTGCGCTACTCTAGCAACTGATTCATTGAAAGCAAAGGAATAAGTATGGTATTCGATCAACTTTTCGACAAGTTATCACCTAAATACTCCATAGATTTAGGCACAGCAAACACTCTCATGTACGATACAGCTAAAGGTGAAATCGTGCTCAATGAACCGTCCATTGTTGCTGTATCGAATAACGTACTCAATCCAAAAGACATGATTTGCGTAGTTGGGAATGAGGCCAAACGCATGGTTGGTAAAACACCTGGTCGTATCAAAACAGTCAGACCACTCAGAGATGGCGTCATAGCAGACTTTCACTTGACAGAAAAAATGCTGCATTACTACATACAGCGCGTGCACAACCCACATTTTTTAAGAATCAAGCCAAAAGTTATCATATGCGTCCCATGCGGTTCGACGCAGGTAGAACGACGAGCAATAAAAGAGTCAGCTTATGGTGCAGGCGCAAGACACGTTAGATGTGTAGATGAACCACTGGCAGCAGCCATCGGTGCAGGCCTACCCGTACATGAAGCCAATGGAAATATGATCATCGACATAGGTGGTGGCACAACCGAAATCGCTATCATATCGCTGAACGGTGTCGTATACGCACAATCTGTAAGAATCGGCGGAGATACGTTCGATGAAGCGATTATTACCTATATCAAACGCAATTTCGGGTGTCTGATCGGAGAAGCCACAGCAGAACGTGTTAAAATGGAAATCGGCACAGCGTTTCCCACACAAGAAATAATGGAAATGGAGATCAGTGGACGGCACATTGCCGAAGGCGTGCCAAGAAGCCTTATCATCACAAGCAATGAAATATTGGAAGCACTACATGAACCGTTGAGTGGTATAATATCAGCCATTAGAACTGCGCTTGAGCAAATACCTCCTGAACTTGCAGCCGATGTCAACACAAAAGGTATGGTACTTAGCGGTGGTGGAGCTATGCTCCAACAAATTGACCGGCTTATTTCTGAGGAAATAGGTTTACCCGTGTACATCGCTGAAGATCCCACAACGTGCGTCGTCAGAGGCGGTGGTATTATCCTAGAGCACTACAGCAAAAAAGAGCAAGAACTCGTCACCGAGGAATAAATATTGAGAAGGCCGTATAGAAGCGATCAGCATAACATCTACCAGGTTATAGCCATTTGTATTGTGGTTACAACTGTATGGGTAACTGGCCCTGTGATAAGCTCCCTGGTTTTTGACATTCGACTGGCGATTTTACAAAAAATAGCCCAATCACAACAGATATACCATCGGTTCTTTGACCATGCACAAAGGCAGAAGGAGCTTATTCAAAAAAACCATGAACTAGAAAGGCAGCTTGCATCGTACCAATGGTTGCAGAAGCGGCAACGGGTCTTTGAAAAAGAGAACAAACAGCTACGTGATATCCTGCAGGTATCTGCCATACACGAACCAAAGATCATCGTCAATAAACCTCTACACATACATAAAAGCGCCCATTCCCATTATTTATTACTGCCACCGTCAAAAGAAGGCCCCATCAAAGAAAATAGCTTGGTGACAGACAGTCGAAGTATTGTTGGAATAACCGATCACATACTCCACCAAGGCATCAAGGTTAACATGTTAACAAACCCCAACACATCATTACCTGTTGTTATCAAGGATAAAAACATTTCTGGGATAGCAAAAGGCAATGGAAGCCATCTACTTGACCTTTGTTATATTTCGGAAAGTGCGAAAATACAAATAGGCGATGTCGTTATAAATAAAGAAATGGAAAAATCCATGGATAGTAGGTA